>NZ_LZLU01000184.1:0-45559 GCF_001673415.1 Mycobacterium sp. 1165196.3
TCCGCGCGCCCAAGACACACAACGCCGACAGCGGGGCTATCACCATGACGACGACGGTCCAGCTTGTCAGCGATCCCCGCGATTGGCCCGCCTCCGGCTGACCGATCATGATGAACGCGACCAACGCGACTGCCAGCAGCGCCGCCCAGGCCCATTCCCAGCGGGTTATCCGGTGATGCGTCAGCCGCGCATAGATCGGCAAAGCGAACAGCAGTGCCGTCACCTGCAGCGCCGTCACCAGCATTACCGACCCAATGCCCAACGCCGCGGCCAGCAGGGCGTAATTGGCGACAGCCCCCGCGCTGCCCAACCACCACCGAGTGTCGCCCAACGACTTGCGGAACAGGGCGAGGTGGCCGACTGGTTCGTCGGTGATCTCTTGCGCGGAGCGCTGACGAATCACATTCCCAAACGCCGATGCCAGTGCCGCGCACAGGGCGAGCACCAGCGCGATACCGGCGTTTGACATAGCTGACTCCTTTGCAATGTTCGATCCGATGCACACCGCTGCGGATGTATACGAATGACGGGGTTTCCTACCTGCCGACGCACTAACCCAACCCGAGGACGCCCGGCCAACCATCTGGCTTGTCGCGCTCCCGATGGGGTCATCGGGGAGTCGATCGCGACGGCGCCCGCAACTTGTGCGGCTGGGAGCCGTTAAAGGCTGCTATTCGGGCCGCAGCGGATTGACCGCGAACTGGATCACCCGGTACGGCGCGGCCACCCGGGCGCGGGTGTCCCACTGACTGACAAAGATTCGGAGCTCGTCGAGCGTCGAGCCGGGTGAGATGTAGCCGCCGTAGGGCTGCGCCAGCCGATTGTCGTAGGCCGGCGGCAGGCTTTCCGCCGGGTCCGGCCACTCGTCGTGCTGCACCACCGTGGTGACCGGCGCGTCGCCGAGCGACGTCGGGTCGTCGGCCACCCGGACCTCCATGTTGCCGGTGACGGCGTTGAAATAGGACAGCACCGCCTTGCCGTCGATCTGCCGGATGCACATCTCACCCACCGCGTCGGGCCACAGCGGCGTCGGCGGCTTGCCCCAGCCCCCTTGCGGACCCGCCGCCCAACCCTGCCACCGGGACCGGTCGGTGAACGTCTGCGGTGTGGCCCGGTAGAGCACCACCGGGTCCCGGCGGGTGAAACTGTCGGCCACGATGTACACCCACCCACTGGGTGACTCCGGGGTGGGGATCGGGTCGTAGTAGCCGCTGATCTGCGTCTGCGAGCCACCCTGATACGAGGCGGGCCGCTTGGACCCGGGGATCGTCTGCCAGCCCGCGCGCGCCGGTTCGGCCGTCACCAGCCGGGAGGTCTGCGGTTCGAGGTTTTTGGTCGTCGTCACCATCAGGTAGTTGCGCCGATTGATCTGCACCACCCCGGCGGGTAACTGCGAGGCCCCCGGCGGGGCGGGATCGGCCAGCAGCGGATTGCTGATGCCGGTGACCCCGGTGTAGCGCACCCCGCCGGGATCGTCGACGGAGGACGTGTCGACGCGCAACGCGACGGGCGCGTACCAACCGCCGAAGCCGACGCCCTGACCCGCGAAGCTGTCGCCGCACACTTGGAGCAATTCGGCTGGAAACTCCACGAACTCACACAGATCGGTCGCGCCGATGCCGTAATCCCCTGTCGGCGTGCCGGTTCCGGCGGTGGGGCCGATCCGCAGCACCTGACCGGGCGCCAACGGCTGCAGCACCGGCTCGGGCGCCGGAGCGGGCGGGTCGGCATGCGCTATCCAAAAGCATTGCGGCACAAGCAATGACGCCGCAAGAAGCGAGAACCGCGTCGCGGAACTCACCCGCGGATTCACAACTCGGCGGCGAGTAACTCGGCGATCTGGATGGTGTTCAGCGCCGCCCCCTTGCGCAGGTTGTCACCGGAGATGAACAGCGCCAGGCCGCGGCCGTCGGGCACCCCGGGATCGCGCCGGATCCGGCCGACCAGCGACTCGTCGACACCGGCGGCCGCCAACGGGGTCGGCACGTCGACCACCTTGACCCCGGGCGCGCCGTCGAGCAGTTCGCTGGCCCGCTCCGGCGACAGCGGCCGTTCGAATTCGGCGTTGATCGACAGCGAGTGCCCGGTGAACACCGGCACCCGCACGCAGGTGCCGCTGACCGCCAGCTCGGGGATGCCGAGGATCTTGCGGCTCTCGTGGCGCAGCTTCTGGTCCTCGTCGGTCTCACCGGAGCCGTCGTCCACCAGGGAGCCGGCCAACGGGATCACGTTGAAGGCGATCGGCGCGACGTAGGTTTCGGGCGCCGGAAACGCTACGGCGTTGCCGTCGTGCACCAGCTGCTCGGCGCCGTCGATGACCGCGCGTGCCTGGGTGGCCAGCTCCTCGACCCCGGCGATCCCGCTGCCCGATACCGCCTGATAGCTCGACACCACCAGGCGTTGCAGCCCGGCTTCCTCGTGCAGCACCTTGAGCACCGGCATGGCGGCCATGGTGGTGCAGTTGGGGTTGGCGATGATGCCCTTGGGTCGGTTGCCGGCATCGCGGGAGAAGTTCACCTCGGACACCACCAGCGGCACGTCCGGGTCCTTGCGCCAGGCCGACGAGTTGTCGATCACCGTTACCCCGGCCGCGGCGAACCGCGGCGCCTGCACCAGCGACATCGTCTTGCCGGCGGAGAACAACGCGATGTCCAGCCCACTCGGGTCCGCCGTCGCGGCGTCTTCGACCTCGATCTCCTGGCCGCGGAACTCCAGCTTGCGGCCCTGCGAGCGCGCCGAGGCGAAGAACCGCACCGTCGTCGCGGGGAAGTCCCGCTCGTCGAGCAACCGGCGCATCACCTGGCCGACCTGGCCGGTGGCGCCAACAACTCCGATAGCAACCATTTATCTACCCGTCCCCGCATACACCGTCGCCGACTCCTCGCCGCCGAGCTCGAACGCCTCGTGCAACGCCACGACGGCCTTGTCTAGTTCGGTGTCGCGGCACAGCACCGAGATCCGGATCTCCGAGGTGGAGATCAGCTCGATGTTGACACCCACCTCGGCCAGGGCCTCACAGAAGGTGGCGGTGACGCCCGGGTGGCTGCGCATGCCCGCCCCGATCAGCGACACCTTGCCGACGTGGTCGTCGTAGAGCAGTTGGCTGAACCCGATCTCGTCCTTGAGCGCATCGAGTTTGGCCACCGCGGTGGGCCCGCTGTCCCGTGAGCAGGTGAAGGTGATGTCGGTCTTGCCGTCCTCGACCTTGGAGACGTTCTGCAACACCATGTCGATGTTCACGTCGGCATCGGCGAGCGCCCGGAAGACGCGGGCGGCATATCCGGGGATGTCGGGAATGCCGACGACGGTCACCTTGGCCTCGCTGCGGTCGTGCGCGACTCCGGTCAGGATGGGGTCTTCCATGGCTATGTCCTTGATCGATCCGACGACGGTGGTGCCCGGGTCTTCCGAATAAGAGGATCGGACGTGCACCGGAATGTTGTAGCGGCGCGCGTATTCGACGCAGCGCAGCATCAAGACCTTGGCGCCGCACGCCGCCATCTCGAGCATCTCCTCGAAGGTGACGGTGTCCAGCTTGCGGGCGTTGTGCACGATCCTGGGGTCGGCGCTGAAGATGCCGTCGACGTCGGTGTAGATCTCGCACACGTCGGCGCGCAGCGCCGCGGCCAGCGCCACCGCGGTGGTGTCCGACCCGCCGCGGCCCAGCGTGGTCACGTCCCGGGTGTCCTGGCTGACGCCCTGGAAACCGGCCACCAGCACGATGCGCCCCTCGTCGAGCGCGGCCTGCAGCCGTCCCGGCGTGACGTCGATGATCTTGGCGTTGCCGTGGGTGCCCGTGGTGATCACGCCCGCCTGCGAGCCGGTGAACGAGCGCGCCTGCGCGCCCAGCGATTCGATCGCCATCGCGACCAGGGCATTGGAGATGCGCTCACCGGCGGTCAGCAGCATGTCCAGTTCGCGCGGCGGCGGCGCCGGACACACCTGCTGGGCCAGGTCCATCAGGTCGTCGGTGGTGTCGCCCATGGCGGAGACGACGACGACCACGTCGTTGCCCTGTTTCTTGGTCGCGACGATGCGCTCGGCCACGCGGCGGATCCGATCGGCGTTCGCCACTGAGGATCCGCCGTACTTCTGCACGACGAGCGCCACGGTTTTCCCGCCTCTCCGGCCCTGGACATCGAAAATTCGCGTATAAGTCCACAACAGAATACGTGCCACCGCATGGTGATTTACGTCGCGATACCTGGTTCCCCGGCCCGCGCATTCGCTACCGTCTCGGCGGCATTTTTAACAAGGCGCCATAAGCGGTAAAGTGCAGGACGTGCAGCGGGTGCTCCTCCTCGGACGCCGCGACGGGGTCTGATCCAGACCGGCTTCCCGTCGCGGGTGTTCGCGATGCGCCGGTCTGAAGTTCCCTTCTGATACCCCGGAGCAATCACCGTGACTTGCAATCCCGACGCATTCAGTTCGACACGCACCATCGTCTCGCCCGCGGGCCCACCAGCGCCCGGGCAGCCCACCTGGAACCCGCAGCGCGGCTCGTCCATGCCGGTTAACCGGTACCGGCCCTTCGCCGAAGAGGTCGAGCCCATCCGGCTGCCCGACCGGACCTGGCCGGACCGGGTCATCGCTCATGCGCCGCTGTGGTGCGCGGTGGACCTGCGTGACGGCAATCAGGCGCTGATCGACCCGATGAGCCCGGCACGCAAGCGCCGCATGTTCGATCTGTTGGTTCGCATGGGCTACAAGGAAATCGAAGTCGGATTCCCGTCGGCCAGCCAGACCGACTACGACTTCGTCCGCGAAATCATCACCGACGGCGCCATCCCCGACGACGTCACCATCCAGGTGCTGACCCAGTGCCGGCCGGAGCTGATCGAGCGCACCTTCGAGGCGTGCGACGGCGCGCCGCAGGCCATCGTGCACTTCTACAACTCGACGTCGATCCTGCAACGCCGCGTCGTGTTCCGCGCCGACCGCGCCGCGGTGCAGGCCATCGCGACCGAAGGCGCCCGCAAGTGCGTCGAGGAAGCCGCCAAATACCCCGGCACCCGGTGGCGGTTTGAGTACTCGCCGGAGTCCTACACCGGCACCGAGCTGGAATACGCCAAACAGGTATGCGACGCCGTCGGCGAGATCATCGCACCGACCCCGGACAACCCGATCATCTTCAACCTGCCCGCCACCGTCGAGATGGCCACGCCCAACGTCTACGCCGATTCGATCGAGTGGATGAGCCGCAACCTGGCCAACCGCGAATCGGTCATCCTGAGCCTGCATCCGCACAACGACCGCGGAACCGCCGTCGCCGCAGCCGAATTGGGCTATCAGGCCGGGGCCGACCGCATCGAGGGCTGCCTGTTCGGCAACGGCGAGCGCACCGGCAATGTGTGCCTGGTGACGCTGGGGCTGAACCTGTTCTCCCGCGGCGTGGACCCGCAGATCGACTTCTCGAACATCGACGAGATCCGCCGCACCGTGGAGTACTGCAACCAGCTGCCGGTGCACGAACGGCACCCGTACGGCGGCGACCTGGTCTACACCGCGTTCTCCGGCAGCCACCAGGACGCGATCAACAAGGGCCTGGACCAGATGAAGGTCGACGCTGATGAGGCCGGCGCGGACGTCGAGGACATGCTCTGGCAGGTGCCGTACCTGCCGATCGACCCCAAGGATGTCGGGCGTACCTACGAGGCGGTGATCCGGGTCAACTCGCAGTCGGGCAAGGGCGGGGTGGCCTACATCATGAAGGCCGATCACGGCCTGGCCCTGCCGCGCCGGCTGCAGATCGAGTTCTCCCAGGTGGTGCAGAAGATCAGCGAGGGGGAAGGCGGCGAGGTCAGCCCCAAGGAGATGTGGGATGCCTTCTCCGAGGAGTATCTGGCCCCGGTCCTGCCGCTGGAGCGGATCAAGCAGCGCGTCGACGCGGCGGAGGACGACAGCGGGGTCACCCGCATCACCGCGACGGTCAAGATCAACGGGGTGGAGACCGAGATCAGCGGGCAGGGCAACGGCCCGCTGGCCGCGTTCGTGCACGCGCTCGGCGGTGTCGGCTTCGACGTGGCCGTCCTGGACTACTCCGAACACGCCATGAGCGCCGGTGACGACGCGCAGGCCGCGGCCTACGTGGAGGCGTCGGTGTCGATCGCGAGCGCGGCGTTGCCGGGCGAAGCGGGTCGGCACCCATCAGGTCCGGTGTCGATCGCGAGCGCGGCGTTGCCGGGCGAAGCGGGTCGGCACCCATCAGGTCCGGTCGGCGGTCAGACGGTGTGGGGGGTCGGCATCGCGCCGTCCATCACCTCGGCGTCGCTGCGCGCGGTCGTGTCGGCGGTCAACCGCGCCGCTCGCGGGTGATCAAACAGCGCTAATGCGGGGGACTCGCCGCCACGGCGCCGTGGCGGCGAGTCCCCCGCTGATGGGCCCTGAACGCTAAACGGCGAGCAGCCACTCGAGAACTCGCGACAGTGCGTCCCAGGCGATGCGCGGCGGCCGTCTCAGAAGTAGTGCCGTCGGCCGCCGACCGCCCGGCCGGTGCTTCCCAGGACCGCCAGGATTGCTCCGATCACAACGAGGATGATCCCGAGGGTCCACAAGATGGACATCTTGAGCAGAAATCCCGCGATCAGCAGGACGATACCGAGAATGATCATGGTGCGCCTTCCCCTTGAAATGCCTGACTGCTTGGTTCGGCCGGTTGCCCGACGCTGAGCTCAGTCGACCACCCTTAAGGGGGGTACCAATACACCCTTAGGTAGGTAATCTCGTCGGCATGCCACCCGAGTCGCGATCCCGAACGCCGATCACCGTCGCGCTCGTCGACGACTACGACGTTGTCGTCAAGGGCGTAGCCAACATGCTGGACCCGTACCGAGACCGCGTCGTCATCGCAGAACTCGACTCCACCATGCCCGTCGATGACGCGGTCGACATCGTGCTGTACGACTCATTCGCCCAACCCGAATCCGATCACGAAGAGATCGGAATTCTGGTTGCCAACCCGCGAGCGCGCCGAGTCGTCGTATATACGTGGAACTTTCACCCCGATCTCATCGCCAGCGCACGGCAGCGCGGCGCGCGAGGCTATCTCTCCAAGACTCTTCCGGCGCGCGAGCTGGTTGCCGCTTTAGAGGCCGTGCATTCCGGTGAAGTGGTCATCAGTCCGGTGGCAGGCCGGGCGCGCAGCGCGCCCGGGCTGGACTGGCCGGGTCGCGGTGAAGGACTCAGCGATCGCGAAGCGGAGATCCTTGCGCTGATCACCCAGGGTAAGAGCAACGCGGACGTGGCGCGGTTGACCTACCTGAGTCCTAACACCGTGAAGTCCTACATTCGGACGATCTATCGCAAGCTCGGCCTCGGCAGTCGCACCCAGGCAGTGTTGTGGGGCGTCGAGCACGGATTCGCTCCCGACCATCACCGCATCGAACACTGGCACGGCGGCCCCTGACGGGCAAAGCAGCTGTCAGAACAGCGCGAGCTGCTGATCCAGCGCCCGGACGTCGGTGAATTCGTCCATGCTGGTGCCGCCGATCACCGCGCCGATGCCGGCTATGAACTCCGCGTCGGAGAGCACCGGCACCCCCAGCTGCCGCGCGAGGTAGCCCTTGCCCTGCTCGGGGGCGGGGTCGTTACAGACCACCAGCGAGGTCTCCCGGTCGACCGCGTCGCTGTAGGCCAGCCCGGCATGCAGGATCCGTTCCACGAGTTCCTCGTGCGTGCGGCCGACCTCGGCGGCCAGCGCCACGCGCATGCCCTGCACCAGCGGTCGGCCGCCGACGTAGGGGCCCGGGTTCAGATATGGGCACGGCATTCGGGACGCGAGCACCTTCAGCGGGCGCAGCTCGTCGTGGGTGACGCGGCCGTTCGGCCAGCGGCGCCGGGTCACCGGGTGGATCGGCAACCAGATGTCGCCCTCGCGGGCGAGCTTGAGCGCCGAAGCCAGCACACCGGTCAGCACCATCGCGTCGTCGAAGGCGTCGTGCGGCCGCTCCTGGGTGACGCCCCAGTGCGCCGCGAGCGTCTCCAGCCGCAAGTTGTCGATGCCGAGGTCCAGCCGCCGGGCCAGCTCCACAGTGCACATGACGCTGTCGACGGGCAGTTCGGTCTCGGCCAGTTCGGCTTCGGCGGCGAGAAACGCGTAATCGAACGCCACGTTGTGGGCGACCAGGGTGCGCCCCCGCAGCACCTCGGCCACGTCGCCGACGATGTCGGCGAATTGCGGCTGGTCTTCCAGCATGGCGGCGGTCAGGCCGTGCACATGGGTGGGGCCCGGGTCCACGCCGGGGTTGAGCAGGCTCACCACCGAGTGCTCGACGTTGCCGTCGGCGTCCAGACCGAGTGCGGCCACGCTGATGATCCGCGCCTGGCCCGGCCGGAAGCCCGAGGTCTCGACGTCAACGACGGCCCAGCCCGCGTCCGGCTCGCTGGCCGGCCGACCCCAGGGCACCCCGCTCATGCACTGAGGATGGCACGGCCGACCGACATCACCCGGTCGAAAGACGCCGTGTCGGGGTGGCACATTTAAACTTCCGGGGTGGTTACCACCCGTGCCCGTCTGGCCCTCGCCGCAGGGGCGAGCGCGCGCTGGGCGTCGCGGGTGACCGGCCGCGGCGCCGGGGCGATGATCGGCGGCCTGATCGCGATGACGCTGGACCGCTCGGTGCTCCGGCAACTCGCCGCGGGACGGCGCACCGTCATCGTCACCGGCACCAACGGCAAATCCACCACCACCCGCATGACGTCGGCCGCGCTGGCGACGCTCGGTTCGGTGGCCACCAACGCCGAGGGCGCCAACATGGACGCCGGCCTGATCGCCGCGCTGGCGGCCAATCGGGGTGCGCCGCTGGCGGCCCTGGAAGTCGACGAAATGCACGTCCCGCACGTGTCCGACGCCGTCGACCCCGGCGTCGTCGTGCTGCTCAACCTGTCGCGCGACCAGCTGGACCGGGTCGGCGAGATCAACGTCATCGAACGGACCCTGCGCGCGGGCCTGGCCCGGCACCCGGGGGCGGTCGTCGTGGCCAACTGCGACGACGTGTTGATGACCTCGGCCGCCTACGACAGCCCGAACGTGGTGTGGGTGGCCGCGGGTGGGTCGTGGTCGAACGACTCGGTCAGCTGCCCGCGCAGCGGCGAGGTCATCGTCCGCGACCGGGGCCACTGGTATTCCACGGGCGCGGACTTCAAACGCCCCAGCCCGCAGTGGTGGTTCGACGACGAGAGCCTCTACGGGCCGGACGGCCTCTCGCTGCCGATGCGGCTGGCGTTGCCCGGCGCGGTCAACCGGGGCAACGCCGCCCAGGCCGTCGCGGCCGCCGTGGCGTTGGGCGCCGATCCCGGCAAGGCGGTGGCGGCCGTCTCGACCGTCGACGAGGTCGCCGGGCGCTATCGGACGGTCCGGGTCGGCGCGCACGAGGTGCGCATCCTCCTGGCGAAGAACCCGGCCGGCTGGCAGGAGGCGCTGTCGATGGTGGACAAGCACGCGGCCGGGGTGGTCATCTCGGTCAACGGCCAGGTGCCCGACGGGGAGGACCTGTCGTGGCTGTGGGACGTGCGGTTCGAGCTTCTCGCCGGTGAGCCTCGTGCGTCACGAGGTGAATCCGGCGAGCTTCAGCAGCGCGAGGAGACCGCGGTGGTGGCCGCCGGGGAGCGCGGCACCGACCTGGCGGTGCGGCTCGGCTATGCGGGCGTCGAGCACACCCTGGTGCACGACACCGTCGCCGCGATCGCGTCGTGCCCGCCCGGACGGGTGGAGGTCGTCGCCAACTACACGGCGTTCCTGCAGCTGCAACGGGCATTGGCGCGCCATGGCTGACTCGGTGGTACGGATCGGGCTGGTGCTGCCCGACGTGATGGGCACCTACGGCGACGGCGGCAACGCGCTGGTGCTGCGGCAACGGCTCCGGCTGCGCGGCATCGCCGCCGAGATCGTCGAGATCACGCTGGCCGACCCGGTTCCCGAGTCGCTGGATCTCTACACGCTGGGCGGCGCGGAGGACTACGCGCAGCGCCTGGCCACCCGGCACCTGATCAAATACCCGGGCCTGCAGCGCGCCGCGGACCGGGGCGCTCCGGTGCTGGCGATCTGCGCGGCCGTTCAGGTGCTCGGGCACTGGTATGAGACGTCGGCCGGGGAACGCGTCGACGGCGTGGGCATGCTGGACGCGACGACGTCGCCGCAACAGGCGCGCACCATCGGCGAGCTGGCGACCAAGCCGCTGCTGGCGGGCCTGACCGAGCGCCTCACCGGATTCGAGAACCACCGCGGCGGCACCGTGCTGGGGCCGGCGGCGTCGCCGCTGGGCGCGGTGGTCAAGGGCGCGGGCAACCGGTCCGGTGACGGCTTCGACGGCGCAGTGCAGGGCAGCGTGATCGCGACCTACATGCACGGCCCATGCCTGGCCCGCAACCCGCAGCTGGCCGACCTGCTGCTCGGCACGGTGGTCGGCGAGCTGGCGCCGCTGCCGATGCCGGAGGTCGACTTGCTGCGCCGCGAGCGGCTTGCGGCCCGCTAGGACGAAACGAGATGACGAAGATCAGCCACAGACTTGCCGCCGGCGCCGCGTTGACCGCCGCGTTTCTCGCGTCGTCGGCACCGGCGCACGCCGACCCCGAAGTGCTGAACGGCCGGTACAACGTGCTCTACACGGACAACGACAAACCGACCGCCTGGCTTTTCGTCCCGTGCGGATCGGACTGCACCCGGGCGACCTCCCAAGATGGCGGGACGTTGGTCACCAGCTGGGAGTTCCACCTCGCCAACGGGCGATGGACGCACAGCGGCACGGCCCAGGCGCAGTGCCCGAACGGCGTAATCGCTCCGGTGACCGTCGACTACAGCTTCGATGCCGTGTCGCTCGCCGGCGAAGGCCAGCAGACGACGACGGACGCGTGTGGCGGAGAGCCTGGGCGGACCGTCACCCGGCCGTTCCAGTTGAGCAAGGCCTGACGAACGTCAGACCATGGCCCGGCGCCCGGCCAGCGCGCGACCGAGCGTCAACTCGTCGGCGAATTCCAGGTCCCCGCCCATCGGCAGCCCCGACGCGATCCGGGTCACGGTCAGGCCGGGGATGTCGCGCAGCATCCGCACCAGGTAGGTGGCCGTCGCCTCGCCCTCGGTGTTCGGGTCGGTGGCGATGATCACCTCGGTGACGTCGACGTCGTCGACCCGCTCGCCGATCCGGCTCAACAGCTCGCGGATCCGCAGTTGATCGGGCCCCACCCCGGACAGCGGATCGAGCGCACCGCCCAAAACGTGGTAGCGGCCGCGGAACTCGCGGGTGCGCTCGACGGCCTGGACGTCCTTGGGCTCTTCGACCACGCACACCTGCGAGCCGTCCCGGCGGGGATCCGCGCAGATCCGGCACCGCTCGTTGTCGGAGACGTTGCCGCACACCGCACAGAACCGCACGCCGTCGCGAACCTTGGCCAGCACCGCGGTCAGCCGGTCGATGTCCGGCGGTTCCACCGACAACAGGTGGAACGCGATGCGCTGGGCGCTCTTGGGCCCGATGCCCGGCAGCTTGCCGAGCTCGTCGATCAAATCCTGGACGGGTCCTTCGAACATGACGGTGGCGGAGCGCCTAGAGCCCCTGCGCCGGCGCAGGCGGCTGCCCCGGCGGGGGACCGAAGCCGCCGGCCAGCGACCCCAACCGCTCCTGGGCCATCCGGGTGACCTGCTTGGACGCGTCCCCCATCGCGCCGACGATCAAATCCTGCAGGGTCTCGATGTCCGATGGGTCGACGACGGACGGGTCGATCTTCACCGCGATCACCTCGCCGCTGCCCTTGACGACGACCTGCACCAAACCCCCGCCGGCCTGACCATGCACCTCGGCGTTCGCCAGTTGTTGCTGGGCTTCCATGAGCTTTTGCTGCATCTGCTGCGCCTGGGCGAGCAGCGCCGACATGTCGCCTCCGGGTTGCATGACAATCCCCTCGCATCTTGGTCTCGAGTTGGTTTCGCTCGTGAGTCTCCGGCGATTCGAAACCCCCAGCGTAGACCGCTCGGCGTTAGCTTTGCGCCGTGGACCTACGACTGAGCAGACGTGTCGGGATCAAATTGGCGGTCGGTGTGCTCGTCGCCGCTTCGACGGCGATCATGCCGACCGCGGGGGCGGTCCCGTCCAACATCGCCGGCATGGTGGTTTTCATCGACCCGGGCCATAACGGCTCCAACGACGGCTCCATCAACCGTCAGGTGCCCACCGGCCGTGGCGGCACGAAGGACTGTCAGACCAGCGGAACCGCGACCAACACCGGCTACATGGAGCACAGCTTCACCTGGGACACCGCGCTGCGGGTGCGCGCCGAACTGAGCGCCCTCGGCGTGCGGACCGCGCTGTCCCGCGCCAACGACACCGGCCTGGGGCCGTGCGTCGACGAACGCGCGAACGCGGCCAACGCGCTGCATCCCAACGCGGTCCTGTCCATTCACGCCGACGGCGGTCCGCCGTCCGGGCGGGGATTCCACGTCAACTACTCGGCGCCGCCGCTCAACCAGGTGCAGGCGGGCCCGTCGGTGCAGTACGCGCGGATCATGCGCGACCAGATGCAGGGCTCGGGGATCCCGCCGGCCAATTACATCGGCCAGAACGGTCTCTACGGCCGCTCGGATCTGACCGGCCTGAACCTGGCGCAGTACCCGTCCATCCTCGTCGAGTGCGGCAACATGAAGAACCCCGCCGACTCGGCGCTGATGGAATCCGCCGAGGGCCGGCAGAAGTATGCCGACGCACTGGTCCGCGGCGTCGCGGGGTTCTTGGCCTCGCAGGGCCAGGCGCGCTGAGCTTGATTGCGGGGCTCCTCAACCGGCCGTTCCGGCCGCCATCGTCGCCCCGCTAGGTCAGCTCTCCAGTTCCTTCTTCAGGTTGGCCAGCACCTCGCCCTGAATCCTCTTCAGCCCCAACGGCGCAAAGGTCTTTTCGAAGAAGCCCTTCACGCCGCCAGCGCCGGTCCAGGTGGTCTTCACGGTGACGCTGGAGCCGGGCCCGGCGGGGGCCACCGTCCAGTTGATGATCATGGACGAGTTCGCGTCCTTTTCGATGACGGTGTGCCCGGCCACGTCGACGTCGGCCTGCACGTCGCGCACGCGTGACTTGGTGGCCTGCAGCTTCCACTTGGCGATCGTGCCCGCGCCCTGACCGCCCTGCACCACCTGGTAGTCGCTGTACTGCGGCGACAGAATCTTCGGGCGGACGTTCTGGTAGTCCGCGACGGCGGCAAGGGTTGCCGCGGGCTCCGCGTTGATCAAGATGGTGCTCTCTGCGCTCACCTGTCCCAAGGCGACCCCTCCTCATGCTGATTTCCCCGGTACCGCCCGCTCGCGACGGGTGCACGGGCTGTTGTCGAAGACTAGGGTATATCTGGTGCCTGTCCTTGGATCTGCACTCTCGGCCCACAAGTCCGGCGTCGACCGGATGATGGCAAGTTATCGATCCATCCCGGCAACGTCTGCCGTCCGGCTGGCCAAGCCGACGTCAAATCTGTTCCGCGCCCGCACCAAACGCGATGCGCCCGGCCTGGACACGTCGGGACTGACCGGGGTTTTGAGCGTGGATCCCGAAACCCGCACCGCCGACGTGGCCGGCATGTGCACGTACGCGGACCTGGTCGCCGCCACGCTGCCGTACGGCCTTGCGCCACTGGTCGTCCCCCAGCTCAAGACCATCACCCTCGGCGGCGCGGTGAGCGGACTGGGCATCGAGTCGTCGTCGTTTCGCAACGGCCTCCCGCATGAATCCGTGCTGGAGATGGACATCCTCACCGGCGCTGGCGATTTGCTCACCGCGTCGCGCACCCAGCACGCCGACCTCTTCCGTGCCTTCCCGAATTCCTATGGGACGCTTGGTTATTCGACACGGCTTCGGATCGAGCTGGAACCGGTCGCGCCGTTCGTGGCGCTGCGTCACGTCCGATTCCGCTCGCTGCCGGATCTGGTCGCGGCGATGGAACGCATCATCGACACCGGCGGGCAGGGCGGGACGCCGGTGGACTACCTCGACGGCGTGGTCTTCAGCGCCGACGAAAGCTACCTGTGTGTGGGCCGGCGGACCACCACTCCCGGCCCGGTCAGCGACTACACCGGCCGCGACATCTACTACCAGTCCATCCGGCACGACTCCGCGGGCGTCGAAGCCACCAAGGATGACCGGCTGACCATCAACGACTACTTCTGGCGCTGGGACACCGATTGGTTCTGGTGCTCGCGCGCGTTCGGCGTCCAGGACCCGCGGCTGCGCCGCTGGTGGCCGCGCCGCTACCGGCGCAGCAGCTTCTACTGGAAGCTCATCGCGCTGGATCAGCGGTTCGGCATCGCCGACCGGATCGAGAAGCGCAACGGCCGACCACCGCGCGAACGGGTGGTGCAAGACGTCGAGGTGCCGGTCGAACGGACCTGCGAGTTTTTGGAGTGGTTCCTCGACGCCGTCCCCATCACGCCAATCTGGTTGTGCCCGTTGCGTCTGCGCGACCACGACGGCTGGCCGCTGTACCCGATGCGGCCGGATCACACCTACGTCAACGTGGGCTTCTGGTCGTCGGTGCCGGCCGGCCCATGCGAAGGCGCCACCAACCGGATGATCGAAGCCAAGGTGAGCGAGCTCGACGGGCACAAGTCGCTGTACTCCGACTCGTTCTACTCCCGCGAGGACTTCGACGAGTTGTACGGCGGCGAGGCCTACAACACCGTCAAGAAAACCTATGACCCCGATTCTCGTTTACTCGACCTCTACGCAAAGGCGGTGCAACGGCGATGACGACGACAAAAGAACCGCACCGCTCGTCGACGGGCAAACTCAGCATGGCCGAGATCCTGGAGGTCTTCGCCGCGACCGGCCGACATCCGCTGAAGTTCACCGCCTACGACGGCAGCACCGCCGGAAGCGAGGACGCCGAACTGGGCCTGGACCTTCGGACCCCCCGCGGCGCCACCTACCTGGCCACCGCGCCCGGCGAGCTCGGCCTGGCCCGCGCCTATGTGGCGGGCGACCTGCAGGCATACGGCGTGCATCCGGGTGATCCTTACCAACTGCTCAAGACGCTGACCGATCGGGTCGAATTCAAGCGGCCACCGGCACGGGTGCTGGCCAATGTCGTCCGTTCGATGGGCTTCGAGCGGTTGCTGCCGGTGTCACCGCCACCCCAGGAAACCCGGCCGCGGTGGCGCCGGGTCACCGAAGGGTTGATGCACAGCAAGACCCGCGACGCCGAGGCCATCCACCACCACTACGACGTCTCCAACACCTTCTACGAACTGGTGTTGGGCCCATCGATGACCTATACCTGCGCGGTGTATCCCAACGCCGAGGCGACGCTGGAGGACGCCCAGCAGAACAAGTACCGGCTGATCTTCGAGAAGTTGCGGCTGCAGCCGGGCGACCGGCTGCTCGACGTCGGCTGCGGTTGGGGCGGGATGGTGCGCTACGCCGCGCGCCGCGGCGTGCGGGCCATCGGCGCCACCCTGTCGGCCGAGCAGGCGAAGTGGGCGCAGCGGGCGATCGCCGACGAAGGCCTCACCGAGCTGGCCGAGGTGCGGCACACCGACTACCGCGACGTCGGCGAGACGCGGTTCGACGCGGTGTCCTCGATCGGGCTGACCGAGCACATCGGCGTCAAGAACTACCCCGCCTACTTCGGCTTCCTGAAGTCGAAGCTGCGCACCGGCGGGCTGCTGCTCAACCACTGCATCACCCGCCACGACAACACCTCGACCTCGTTCGCCGGCGGGTTCACCGATCGCTACGTCTTCCCGGACGGGGAGCTGACCGGCTCGGGCCGCATCACCAGCGACATCCAGGATGCGGGCTTCGAGGTGTTGCACGCGGAGAACTTCCGCCATCACTACGCGATGACGCTGCGCGACTGGTGCCGCAATCTGGTCGGGCACTGGGACGCGGCCGTCGCCGAGGTCGGCTTGCCGACCGCCAAGGTGTGGGGCCTGTACATGGCGGCATCGCGGGTGGCGTTCGAACAGAACAACCTTCAGCTGCATCACGTGCTGGCCGCCAAGGTCGACCCGCGCGGCGACGACAACCTGCCGCTGCGGCCGTGGTGGACGCCCTGACCCGCCCGCCTCGGCTAGCCGTTGTCGATGCGGCGGGCGCCCAACTCGTTCTGTAGCAATTCCAGCGCGACCTCTTCGGGGTCGCGGCGCGGCGCCGACGGCTCGTCGCGGACCGCTTCGGCGAGCATGTGTTCCTCTTCTTCGTCGCGCCGCGCGGAATCCGGGTCGGGTGCGGGCTCCGGCGCGCTGGGCACGGCCGGGCCGCTTCCGCCGCCGGCGGGCGGGGCCGTCGGCGCGGCGGCCGGCGCGCCCGCCTCACACCGCACCCGCCAGTTGACGCCGAGCGCGTCTTTGAGCGCTTCGGCGATGACGTCGGCGTTGCGCTGTTCGCAGAGCCTCTTGGCCAGCGGCGCCGACTCATGGCTCAGCACCAGCGTGTTGCCCTCGAGGGCCCGGACGGTCGCACCGGCCAGCATCACCTCGGTGGTGCGGCTGCGCTGACGGACCTTTTCGCGCACCGTCGGCCACATGCTGCGCACCGCGGCGGTGTTGAGTTCGCCTGGCGCAGAGGCTGATTCGGCCGCCGGCGGCGGGGCCGCGGCCGGTTCGGGCGCGGGCGCCGGGGGCGGCTCGGGGGTCGGTTCGGCGACCGAGACCGGCTTGGCCTCGGGTTTCGGCTCGGGCTTGGCGGCGCCCGCCGCGGACCGCCGGGTGAACCGGGCGGGTGCCTCCGGTTCGGCCGCCGCCGGCGCGCTGCGCGGCGCAGCGGCGGTGGCCTCGGAGCCGGGAATGGACATGTCCAGCCGGGTCTCGATGCGCTCGACGCGTTGCAGCAGGGCGGATTCGGTGTCACTGGCCGAGGGCAGCAGCAGTCGCGCGCACACGACCTCGAGCAGCAGGCGCGGCGCGGTGGCTCCGCGCATCTCCCCCAGCCCGGCCTGCACCACCTCGGCGTAGCGGGTCAGCGTTGCCGGCCCGATCCGGGTGGCCTGCTCACGCATGCGCTCCAGCACATCCTCCGGCGCGTCCACCACGCCGCGGCTCGCCGCGTCCGGGACGGCCTGCAGCAGGATCAGGTCGCGGAACCGCTCCAGCAGATCGGTGGCGAAACGCCGTGGGTCGTGGCCGGCATCGATCACCGACTCCACCGCACCGAACAGCGCCGCGGCGTCGGCGGCGGCGAGCGCGTCCACGGCGTCGTCGATCAGGGCCATGTCGGTGGCGCCGAGGAGGCCCAGCGCCCGCTGATAGGTCACGTGGGCGCCTTCGGCGCCGGCCACCAGCTGATCCAGCACCGAAAGGGTGTCGCGGGGCGAGCCGCCGCCGGCGCGGATCACCAGCGGGTAGACGGCGTCGTCGACGGCGACGCCCTCCTGTTCGCAGATCCGAGCGATCAACGCGCGCATGGTCTTCGGCGGCAGCAGCCGGAACGGGTAGTGATGGGTGCGCGACCGGATGGTCGGCAGCACCTTCTCCGGTTCGGTGGTGGCGAAGATGAAGATCAGGTGCTCGGGGGGCTCCTCGACGATCTTGAGCAGCGCGTTGAATCCCGCCGTGGTCACCATGTGCGCCTCGTCGACGATGAACACGCGGTAGCGCGACTGGGCCGGCGCGTAGAACGCGCGGTCGCGCAGCTCGCGGGTGTCGTCCACACCGCCGTGGCTGGCGGCGTCGAGTTCGACCACGTCGATGCTGCCGGGGGCGTTGGGCGCCAGCGCCTGGCAGGAATCGCAGACCCCGCAGGGGGTGGCCGTCGGCCCCTGCGCGCAGTTCAGCGAGCGGGCCAGAATGCGCGCCGAGGAGGTCTTCCCGCAGCCGCGTGGCCCGGAGAACAGATACGCGTGGTTGATCCGGCCGGCTTCCAGGGCGATCGACAGCGGTTCGGTGACGTGCTCCTGACCCACCACTTCGGCGAAGGTTGCCGGTCGGTATTTGCGGTAGAGGGCCACGGTCAGCAGGTTACCGGCGTCCGCCGACGACGATGCGGCCCGGCGGGGTCGGCTAGTTCACACTCGAGGCGGACGACGCCAGCAGCGACTCCGACGCCGCGAGCAAGGCGCAGGTGGCCAGGCCGTCGACGGCCTCGCGCAGGTCCGGCAGCGACGGGAAGGTCGGCGCGATCCGAATGTTGGTGTCCTTCGGATCTTTCCGGTACGGGAACGACGCACCGGCCTCGGTCACCGCGATACCCGCGTCCTTGGCCAGCGCGACGGTCCGCTTGGCCGTGCCGGGCAGCACGTCGAGGCTGATGAAGTAGCCGCCCTTGGGGTCGGTCCAGGACGCGATTTTGGAGTCGCTGAGCCGCTGATCCAGGATCTCGGCGGCCAGGGCGAACTTGGGCGCCAGGATCTGCTGGTGCCGCAGCATGTGCAGGCGCACGCCGTCGGCGTCGCGGAAGAAGCGCAGGTGCCGCAGCTGGTTGACCTTGTCGGGTCCGATCGATTTCTTCGACGCGTACTGCAGGTACCACGCGATGTTGCCCAGCGATCCGCCCAAGAAGCTCACGCCGGCGCCGGCGAAGGTGATCTTGGAGGTGGATGCGAACACGTACGGGCGATGGGGGTTGCCGGCGGCGGCCGCCAGCCCGAGCACGTCGACCTGCCGGATGAAGTCGTGCGTCAGAGTGTGCACCGCATAGGCGTTGTCCCAGAACAGCCGGAAGTCCGGCGCCGCCGTCCGCATCTGGACCAGCCGCAGGACGGTGTCCCAGGAGTAGGTGACCCCGGTCGGGTTGCCGAACACCGGCACCGTCCACATGCCCTTGATGGCCGGGTCGGCGGCGACCAGCTCTTCGATCAGGTCGACGTCGGGCCCGTCGGACAGCACCGGGACGGGGATCATCTCGATGCCCATCGTCTCGGTGATGGCGAAGTGCCGGTCGTAGCCGGGGACGGGGCACAGGAACTTGACGGTCGGTTCGTCCTTCCAGGGCCGCTGCGAGTCCACGCCGCCGTACAGCATCGAGAAGGCGACGAGGTCGTGCATCAGTTCCAGGCTGGAGTTGTTGCCCGCGATCAGGTTCTGCACCGGGATGCCGAGCAGCTCGCCGAAGATGGCCCGCAGTTCGGGCAGGCCGTGCAGGCCGCCGTAGTTGCGGGTGTCGGTCCCCTCGCTGTCGCGGTAGTCGTCGCCGGGCAGGCTCAGCAGCTGGTTGGACAGGTCCAGCTGGGCGGGGGCCGGTTTCCCGCGGGTCAGGTCCAGAGAAAGCTTCTTGGCCTGCAGGGCCGCGTAATCCTGCTGGTGGCGGGCGTTTGCGGCCGCGAGCTCGGCCGGGGTGAGGGACTCCAGCGACACCGTGAACCCTTTCGCTGTCGGCATTGGTGGCGGCCGCAAGCGCGGCGCCGGGGGTACCTCCCGCTTGCGGGGGGACCGGGCGCGGCGGGTCGTCACCGATGATGCATAGCGGCGATCGCAAGCGCGGCAGCCCCGCGCGCAGCGGGTCGGCACCCATTTGACCTAGGGGACCCCGCGCACCCGACAGAGCCCATTGACCCTTGCTGCCTTCCGGCCCTGGGGGAGTTCACAGGATAGACGCCGCGCGGGGTCCAGCGATGAGTCTAATACCTGCCCCGGGGTGGACGACGAGCAACTGGCGGCGGCCGTTGGGCCCTCGGTTACCATGGCCACGGAGGATTCGCCTAGTGGCCTATGGCGCTCGCCTGGAACGCGGGTTGGGTTAACAGCCCTCGCGGGTTCAAATCCCGCATCCTCCGCCATTTGTCCGCCTAGCGGACAGGTACGAATTGATATGGATTCGGGTCGGCCGCCTTAGGCTGGCGTGAATTCACCAGCACGAGGAGGGGTATGGGGCGCAAGATCGCCGTGCCATGGCACCTGGTGTTCGCCCTCGCTGCCGGCGCCCTCTACTTCTTCTTCGTGTTGCCCCGCTGGCCGGAGCTGATGGGCGACACCTCACGCACGCTGGGGATGGCGCTGCGCATTGTGACGGGCGCCCTCATTGCGCTCGCGGCGCTGCCGGTGGTGTTTACCCAGCTGCGCACCCGCAAGCCCGAGCTGGGGACGCCGCAGCTGGCCTTGTCCATCAGGATCTGGTCGATCGTGGCCCACGTGCTGGCCGGTGTGCTGATCATCGGGACGGCGATCAGCGAGATCTGGCTGAGCCTGGACGCCGCCGGGCGGTGGCTGTTCGGCATCTACGGCGCCGCCGCCGCGATCGCGTTGCTCGGCTTTTTCGCCTTCTACCTCTCCTTCGTCGCCGAGCTGCCCCCGCCGCCGCCCAAACCGATCAAGGCGAAGAAGCCCAAGAAGCGTCGCGTGCGGCGCAAGAAGGGCGAGGAGGCCGACACCGAGACGGCCGCCGACGAGGCCGAGGCGGACGAAGCCGACGAGGCGGACGAGGAGGAGACCGCCGCCGGGGAAGTCGAAGAGACCGCGGACGCCGACCAGGCTGAGCCGGCCGCGGAACCCGCCGTGGCCACCGAGCCCAAGCCGGAGCCGGCAACCGAGGCAACATCGATCGAGGACGCCGAAGCGGCCGAGGGCGACGAGCCCGACGAGTCGCGGGCCAAGTTGCGTAACCGGCGCCCGACCGGCAAGGGGTCGCACCGAATGCGGCGCAGGCGCACGCCGACCGGTGTCGCCCTGGACGAAACCGTCGACGAGAACTAGTCAGCGGCGCCGCAGCCGCTCCACATAGGCGGCGATCCGTCCCAGCGTCTCGTCCGTGCCCCACATCCGGCGAACCTCGTCATCCACACCGCGGGCCTCCTGGATCCGCGCCGTCGTCGGGGCATGCAACTGGGTCTTGGTCTGCCGGTAGGCGTCGGGCGGGATGCTGCCCAGGTCCGACGCCTCCGCCAGCGCCGCCGCGAGGAGCTCGTCGTCGACGACGCGGTGGGCCAGTCCGCGGGCCACCGCCTCCGCGCCCCGATAGTTGCGGCCGCCCAGCAGCACCTCGTCGGCGTGCACCCCGCACGCGTAACGCATGACCTCCAGCGCGGCGACGGGGAACGGGACCCCGACGCGCACCTCGGCCGCGCCGATCTGCGCCTGCGGGCTGATCAGGCGGCGGTCGCAGGCGCACGCCAGGACGCAGCCGCCCGCGATGGCGGCGCCGTTGATCGCGGCGACGGTGGGTCCCGGATAGCCGAACATCGCCTCGAAGGCCGCGGACAGCGCGGGGACCAGCCGATCGGTGTAGCCGGCGCCGCCCTGCACCACTCGGTTGAGGTCGACGCCGGCGCTGAAGGCGCGGCCGGCACCGGTGACGACCAGCGCACCGGCGTCCGAACGCGCCAGCTCGTTCACCGCCGAAGCCAGCTCTTCGAGCAGCTCGACATCCTGGGCGTTGACCGGACCCGACGACAGGGTCAGCACCTGCACGGATCCCACGGTGTCGATGTCGATCACGATCATCCCTTCGTTCAGCCGCCGATGGCCGCGAGGACCACGGGAATGTCCGTGTTCTCGTCGGTGTGATAACTCGCACAGACGCGGTGGTACCCGTCGGCGATCTGCACCGGAACCCCGGTGCGGAAGTCACCGCGCACCAGCAGGATGGGTGACAGCGGCAGGCCCTTCTCGATCTTGGTCAGGTCCGCGGCGACGTGCGGATTGTCCACCGGCAGCAGGCCCAGCCGCGCCGCCCGCAGAATGTCCTTGGCCTTGCGGTGTGTCACCGTCCCGGACTTGAGCTTTTTGATCGCCTTTTTCACGGTTTGTGCGCCCGCAAGCATGCTGAGGTAGTCCGCTGCGGCCGGAAAGTCATGGGCCTCAGGCTTTTCCAGCCATTTCACGCTGAGCATTGCGGTACTCCCTTCGCCGGCTCCGACACCGACGCAGCCTACCGCCGGGCCGGCCGAAATTTGGGATCGGTAGCGGCTGTCGCGGTCTGTACTGACGCCAGGACGACGCCATCGGGGCGGCGCACGAAGGAAGGAACCACAAGTGAAACGTCTTCTCGCAGCTGCGATTGGGACCCTGGGCTGCGCCGCGGCTTCAGTGGCCCTGGTGGGGTGCTCGAGCGGCGGCCACTCGGCCGCACCGGCGTCGAGCACGGCGCCCAGCGCCTCCACGGGCACCAGCGCGCAGGTCAAGGTGGGCGGTACCGACCTCGCGGGCGTGAACCCCGCGTCGGTGACCTGCGTGCGGACCGGCGGCAAGATCAACATCGGCAGCGGCTCCACTGGCGGCGCCCAGCAGGCGCTGGCCGTGGTGCTCACCGACGAGGCCAACCCGAAGGTGCAGTCGCTGGCCCTGGTTGTCGACGGCAACGCCCTGGCGGTCAGCGACAACATGGGCGCGAAGGTGGGTTCGGCCAACGTCGCGGTGGACGGCAAGACCTACACCATCACCGGTCAGGCGCAGGGCGCCGACATGAAGAACCCGATGGCGGGAATGATCACCAAGGACTTCAACATCAAGGTGTCCTGCGGCTGATCGGTTGCGGCCCTCGAGCGGCGGACGTGCCTCACTCACGCGTCCGCCGCTCGCGGTTTGGCCAACCAGGCAGCACCCGCGGACTTATGATGCAGCCGTGTCGATCCCGGACGAATTGGACAAGGCGCGTCGTTTGGCGTTCGCCGCCGATGAGTCCGGTGCCCGCGAACTGCTGCTGTCGCTGATTCCGCGGATCGAACGCGACGACCGGGATGACCTCATGCTGGAAGCCCTTGGGCAGCTTGGCGAGATCTACCTGGCGCGCGGGGCGTACGACGGGGTCCGCGAATCCGTCCGGCGCATCGAAGACTGCCTGGCGATCTACGCCGCTATCGCCGCGGGCACGATGCCGGATGCGGCCGAGCGGGTGCGACTGTCCGACGGTGAGATTGCGCGGATGACCCGCCGGTACTCGCGACGGGCGCAGTTCCTGCGCACCGGGTTGGCCGCCGCGCTGGGCGATCACGAGGCCGCGGCGGCCGGGCTGGAGTCGTTGTGCGCCAACGACTCCGGAGAAGACCACCCCGACCTCGCCGGCGAACACCGGTACCTGTGCACCCACGCGCGGATCCGGTGCGCCACCGCGTTGTGCGACGACGACCTGCATGTGCGGTCAGTTCCGTTGTGGGAACAGGTTCTTGACAACATCGGTCAAGCCGGCGATGGTGGTGAGCGCGCCGACCACCTGTGGATCACCGGCGCCACCGGGTACGGCAGGTTCTGCGTGGAGACGGGGCGGTTGAAGGAGGCCGAGCCGTGGCTGCGCCGCGCCGAAGCGCGGGCGGCGGCCAAGGGTTGGGAACTGGCCACAGCCGGAGCGCAATTGGAGCGCGCGGCGGCGCGCTGGGCGGCCAACGACCATGCCGGCACCGAGGAACTTGTCGGTCAGGCCTACCCCGTCATCGCCCGCCACGACCGGGCCAACGACGTCGCCCGGTGCTGGCTGTACCTGGGACTCACCCGGCTGGGATCCGGTGCCCTGGAAGCCGCCGACGAATGCTGGGGACATGCCGAACGGCACTGGCGCGAACTGGGAAAGCCGCTGCCCCTGCATCGGATCCTGTTGCAGCGCAGCTGGATCGCCATCTTCTGGAGCCGCTTTTCCGACGCCGTCGAGCTCATCGCGCAGGCCCGCGAATTGCTGGACTCCTCGCCACGCAGCAGCTGGCTGCAGTACGCCCAGCTGGACAATCAGCTCGGAACGGTCTGGCGCGCCGACGCTTTGGCCGACCTGGGTTTTGACAGCTCGGGCGACCCCGACGAGACGCTGCAGGAAACCGAGGCGCGCCAGGCCGAGGGGCTCGGCATCCTGCGCGGCGAGGTCGGCACGCCGGAGTACTGGCGCGGAATGTCCAAGCTCGAACAGGCAGCCGAGCTCAAGGTGCCGGCCGCCCTGGCGGTCGACTCGGTGCGTTATTCGATCGCCGACGCCGATGCGCGGGCACGCTGGGCCACCGGCATCTCGGCGCCCATCCTGGCCGGTGCCTTCGCGGTCGCCTGGGAGTGGGAGAACACCGCGCTGATCAGCGAGCTGGTCGAATATCACAGCGCGCGAGGCGCTTTCGAGGGGCTGCAGCGACCGCGGATCGGCGAATGGGCTTCGACGGCCGTCGCATCGGTTCCCGTCGAGGCGGAAACGGAGCCCGCCGCGCTGGCCGCCGCGGGCCCGCCGATTGCGGGTGGCGCGTCGCTGACCAGGCTGGGCCCATTGCCGCCGTTGCAAATGCAACCGGGGGCGGCGCCGATCCTGAGTCACTATCGGGCGCTGGCTTTGCAGCGCTACGGGCGCGAGGTCACCGCGGCCGAGCCCGCCTGGTCGACGTTCCCATGAGTGAGCCCGACCGGCTGACCCTGGTGCTGCGCTACGCCGACCTCGGCATCGCCACCTACGCCAGTCTGCGGATCGTCGGCCAACCGTCGAGAACCGTCACCTGGGTGCTGGAAGAACCGCTGCTGCTGGCCGCGCTGCAGGAACTCACCGCTGCCCTGCCCGAGCCGCACGGCGCCGAAAGCCGGCGCGACGCCATCGAGCGCGCGCTGACCACGGGACCGTTCGCCACGCCGGACACCGAACTCACAGTCGCCTACATCCTCGGGGTGTTGCTCATCGGCACGGCGGGGTGGCAGCTGCTGGCCGAATGCGCGGCCTCGCCGCGGGCGGTGCTGTTCGTCTCGCCCAGCGCACGGCTGGCCCGGGTGCCGTGGGGGCTGCTGGCGATCCCGAAATCGGGTCCGAGCAAGGAAGAACTGGTGCGTGCGCGCCAGGATGCGATCACCTCCAGCGGCCGCACCGCGGCCCAAATCCCCTGGCGGCTAGCCGAAATCGCGGAATTGACCGACGGCCATCGGTTGATGGAACTGGTCGACGTGCTGATGGCGGTGCCGCCCAACATCGTGCACTCGCCGCGCACGCCGGGCGACTGGGAGGCCCGGCGTGATGGGCCACCGCTGCTGATTCTGGATCCTCGGGTGCCTGGTCAACGGCCCGATTCCGCCCTCGGATCGGTGTTGGGTCGGCCCGCGCCGGACACGCCGGTGGCGCAGCACTTCGCCGCCGTCATGCGGCGCCGGCCCGTGCTGCCACACGCCGACACCAGCGTCGACCTGTTCCGCCGCCAGGACGCCGACCGCGGGTGGCTCGCCGGCCTGCTCGGTCAGCACCCGTGCCGACTGCTCTACGTCGGGCATGCGAGTTCGGCGGACGACCAGCACGATCACCCGACCCGGGCGGACCGGGCGGCCCTGCATTTGGCCGATACGGCGGACATCCCCGGCGATGCCGACGCGATCGGCGACCATCGCCCACTGACCGCCTCCGACCTGATGACCCTGCGGTTGCCGATGCCGCCCCGGGTAGCGCTGCTGGCCTGCGGATCGGGCGGTGACTATCAGTTCGACGAGGCCACCGGGCTGGTGGCGGCGATGATCCTGAACGGCGCGCAGCTGGTGACCGCGACGTTGTGGTCGCTGCCGACGACCGCCGCCTACCGGCAATTCACCGGGTCGACCGACACTGTCGGCGACCAGCCGGGCGATCCGATGGCCGATCTGGTGGCTGCCGTGGACACCGCCCACGACACCGCCGAGGAGGCGGGATGCGCGGTGAATCGGTGGCAGCGGGAGCGGATGCGGCGCTGGCGCGACGGTGATGTCGAGGCCAGCCCGCTGTATTGGGCGGCCTTGGTCACGTTCGCCGTGGACGGCGCGCGGTAGCGCTCACAGCGAGGCCACCCAGGCCGCGTGTACGGCCAGCACGTCGTCGGGCAGCGAAAGCTCCTCGCGGGCCGTCGGATCGAAGGCCACCAGCACGACCAGGCCCGGCCGCAGCACGGACAGGTCCGGGCCACCGTCGCATCGCGCCAGCTTGCCGATGAACGTCTCGCCCGAAACGGCCACCACCTCGATGAAGACCTGGCGCTTGACCTTGCGCACGGTGCCGACCCCCACGGTGCGATTTCCGGCGTCGCGACGGCGGCGCGACCGGAGCCAGTCGGCCAGCGGCAACAGTGTGTTCATGCGATCAGCGTCCCGCCGCGCACCGGCTACCGAACCCAACTTTATGGCTGCCGCAAAGTTTGCGATGGCCCTATTCTGTGCAGATGAGCGCCGACCCGCAGGTAGCGCCCGCCGCGGCGGGCGAGGCGGCGGGCCATCCGCGGCGCTCGGTGATCGAGGCGGCGTGGCGGGCCATCGGCCCCGGCGTGGAGGTGCTCAGCGGTGATGACGGCGGCCCGTTGAGCCGGACCGTCAAACGCATCCTCGACCCGTTGGTGCTGCGGCTGCGATCCAATCCCGGCTATTCGGCCCCGGTCGTCACGCCCGAGACGGCGGCGGCCATGCACGATCTCATCGTCGGCTGCGGCTCCGAATTGCGTTCGGCCGCAGCCTGGTTCGAGGCGCTCAAGCTCGAGCGCCGCAGGCAGCGGATTCGCACCGGGAACGCCCAGGAACTGTATTTCCCGGTCTGCTTCGAACTCGCCGTGACGAAAGGCCCACCGACGCCGCAGGATTACGAGACCGCGGCGGCAGTGCTCGGCGAGATCCACCGCGATCGCGATCGCACCGCGATCGAGGTCCTGCATCGATACGTGGCCGATGCCGATGTCGTTGCCACGCTGGCCGAACAGTTGGAACGCAGTTGGCGCGACGTCCGGGCGGGAGAAGCCGTCATCGAGCCGTTGCGGGCCGAGCTCGGCACGGTGTTGGGTGCGGTCGCCGGCCATGGCGCCGCGGCGGCCCGTCAGCGCGCCTGGTCGGCGATGATCACCGACCCCACCCCGTATAACCTGGGCGCGCTGGCCCGCACCGATACCGGCCAATTGCCCTGGTCGATCGTCGAGCTGGGACTGAGTTCGGTTGCCCCGCAACGCCCTCCGGCGATTTCACCGGGTGCCGACGGTGATCGCCCGCTGGATCGCAGTGTGGTGGACCGGGTGCGGGCGACCCTGCGACGCGCCCTGGATCGTGACGCGTTACCCGAAATCCCCATGTTGTGCGAGGAAGAGGTCGACCGGGCCTGCGCGCCATGGGGGTTGCTGGCCGAGGACAACCAAGCCACGCTGGTGGCCGGCATCGAGGTCGCGGTCGAGCTGGCTCCGCTGGACCCGTCCGCATCGTGCCGCTACGACCTGGCCACGCAGATACAGGCGCGGCTGCGCAAGGAAGCGTACGTGTTGCACGCCCGGCGGTATCTGGCCGAGAACGGCCCGATTCATCCACGGCAACGGCAAGTGGTCGACGATCTCGCGGCCTTCGCGCAGCCCTACCTGAGCCGGCTGTGGGCGCGGCTGCACGGACGTGACGTCTGGCAGGAACGCTGTGACGACGTCGACGACGTGCGCGCGCTGCTGGACGGGGTGGCCCGGTCGGTGAGTCTGGATCACCGGCAGCGAATCAAAGCGATGCTGGAATTGCAGGTGGCCGGATGAGACTGGTTGCCGATTCCGGGCTTTGGAGCACAGGGCCGGTAAACCCCGCTGCCGCAACGCCTCTGATCGCCCTGCTGGAGGTCAGCGGTGCGGTGCTGTCGTGGACGGTGGACGACCCCGACGGCGCGGCGCCGCACCTCACGTTCACCGACGTGTCGCGCGCGGACTGGTTGTGGCGCGTCCTCGGTGAAGCCGGACACGTCGCGCTGGTGTCGGCCGTGGGCGGCGAGACGGGTCCACCGCGCACGATCGAGCTCGTGGGCGTCGACCCAGCGCCGGGCTCGGTCGCCCCCCTGCGCAGGCTCGCCACCGGCCATTGGCTGCGCCGGTGGTGGCCCGCCAGCAGGCAAGACGGACTCGCCGGCCTGGACCGCGCGCTGCTTGACGTCGAGGTTGCGCTGCTGACCGCCGGCGCGCAGGGCTTCTTCGCCGACGACACGCTGGATTCGGATGTGACACAGCTGCTTGCGCCGCACGCCGCCGCGCTGATGAGCCAGGTGCGCAGCGATGATTCACGCGTCGTAGACCTGGTCCGGGCCGGCGCCGGCCTCGCCGAAGAGGTCGGCGTCGGTGGCGACGAATGGTCTGAACTCACTGCGGCGCTTGATGATTCGAGTTTCGTTCTGGCATTGCCCACCGATCGCCGCGATGACTACGCGCTGGCCGCCGGCGCGGGCGCGGGTCCGCGCGGCGCGGGCGCGATAGCCCGTGGTGTCGCCACCATCGCCTGGAGCGGGGTTGCGCCCGCGGTCTTCGATGCCGGCGAAAACACCGTCGACTGGAGCATCGAGGCCCGCGACTCGACGGTCGTCGCCGTGGTGCAGGCCGCCGTCATCGGGCCGGACCCGGCCACCGGCATCGCGGTGCGGCTGCGTTCCGCAGCCATCGAGGGCCGCGGCACCCTGGACGCCACCGGCCGCGCAACCGTCCAGCTCGCCGACGGCCAGGGGCGCCCCCTGACGGAGTCGGCGGCCTGGGACCACGACTGGTCGGCGACCTCGGTTCTGGTGGGCGCAGAAACCACGGAATCCCCGCAGATCCGGGAGCGGGTGCGGCGCTGGGCTCGGTCGCGGCTGGATCGGCCGCCGCGCGACGCCTTCCTCGCCGAAATATTGGCCTCGGAATCTGCCTATTAGGCCTACTAAGAACCCCGGTCATTCCCTATGCTGAGCGAGTGCCAAACACCTATCGAGTGGTTCAGTGGAACACCGGAAACGTCGGCAAGAGCTCGCTGAAATCGATCGTCACCAACCCCACCCTCGAACTGGTGGGCTGCTACGCCTGGTCGCCGGAGAAGGCGGGCCGTGACGCCGGGGAACTCGTCGGGATCGAGCCGCTCGGGATCGCGGCCACCAACGACATCGATGAGCTGCTGGCGCTGAAGCCGGACTGCGTGGTCTACAACCCGATGTGGATCAACGTGGACGAACTGGTCCGCATTCTGTCCGCGGGCGTCAACGTGGTGACCACGGCGTCGTTCATCACCGGCCACAATCTTGGCGAGGGTCGCGACCGCATCTTGGAGGCCTGCGAGAAGGGCGGCTCCACCATCTTCGGGTCCGGCGTCAGCCCCGGCTTCGCCGAACTGTTGGCCATCGTTTCGGCCATGGTCTGCAACCGGATCGACAAGGTCACCGTCAACGAGGCCGCCGACACCACCTTCTATGACTCGCCGGA
The DNA here is from genome assembly GCF_001673415.1 of Mycobacterium sp. 1165196.3. NCBI lineage: Bacteria > Bacillati > Actinomycetota > Actinomycetes > Mycobacteriales > Mycobacteriaceae > Mycobacterium > Mycobacterium sp. 1165196.3. The sequence continues at coordinate 28,966 of NZ_LZLU01000184.1, forward strand.
GACCGAGAAGCCCGTCGGCTTCGGCCAGCCGATCGACCATCCCGACCTGCCGGCGATGGCGGCGAAGGGCACCGCCATTTTTGGTGAGGCCGTCCGGTTGGTGGGTGACGCGCTGGGCGTCGAGCTCGACGAGGTGCGCTGCGTCGCCGAGTTCGCCCAGACCACCGAGGATCTCGTGATGGCGTCCTGGACCATCCCGGCCGGACACGTCGCGGGCACCTACATCAGCTGGCAGGGCGTCGTCAACGACAAGACGCTGATCGACCTCAACGTCCGGTGGAAAAAGGGCCAGACCCTGGAACCCGACTGGAAGATCGAGCAGGATGGCTGGGTCATCCAGATCGACGGCCAGCCCACGGTCACCACCAAGGTCGGCTTCCTGCCGCCGCCGTACTTCGAGGCCACGACGCTCGAGGAATTCATGGACCTCGGCCACATCATGACGGCCGTGCCGGCCATCAACGGGATCGCCGCAGTCGTCGCCGCGGCGCCAGGCATCGCCACCTACGCCGATCTTCCGCTGACACTGCCGCGCGGCAACGCAAAGATCTAGTTCCCAAGCGCCGTCCGTCGCCGACCTGGCTTGGGATAGCTGCCTTCGCGGATCAGCGCGCGGCGCCGTCGAGAAGCGCGTCGAGGAGTCCGTCGAACTCGGTCGCGGGCGGGCCGCCGGCCGGTATGCCGGTCAGCACGCGCAGCAGCAGGGTGCCGATCAGCGCGTTCGCGACCGAATCGAGATCCGCGTCGGCCTGCAAGTGGCCGTCGCCGGCGGCGCGGCGCAGGCGGGCCAACAGCCCGGCGTGCTGGGGGATGCTGAGCTGTTGGTAGAGCGCCTCGTTATCCGCCGCGCTTGCGGCCGCGGCGGCAATCAGCGCCCGTATGAGCGCTGCGCTCGCCGGGTCGGCGATGAATTCCGCGTGCTCGACGAGCCAGGAGCGCAGATCGGCTCGTAGGTCGCCGGTGTCGGGGACCTCGAACGAGCCGCCTCGACCGTAGGCGTCCAGGACGGCATCTGCGACGAGTGGGGCTTTCGACGGCCAGCGGCGGTACAACGTCTTCTTGCCCACTTTGGCGTGGGCGGCCACCTTCTCCATCGACAACTCGGCGTAACTGCCCACCGCCAACAGATCCCGGGTGGCCACCAGGATCGCATCGTCAAGCTGCATGTCGCGCGGTCTGCCGCCCCTCATCTGAGGCATGAGGGCGAGCTTAGATCAGCCCGAGCCCTTCCAAAGGGTGCGCCACATGCGGTAACTTCCCCTCCTAGCCAGTAACGACACGGTCCGTGTCGTTACTGGCACACCACGGCCGCCACGACGAGAGGATCCTGGTGCGCACGCTGCCGCTGTCGGTGCCGCAGAGCTGGGACGACATCACCCCGGCCTGGATGTCGGCGGCCCTCGCGGAGAGTCACCCCGATGCCGTCGTCGACGAGGTGGCCGTCGAGCTCCGCGACGACGGCACCAACCGGCGCGCCCGACTAGCGCTGAGCTACTCGGCCGGCGACGGTCCGGCCACCGTATTCGTCAAGGCCGCCGATCCGGCTCACAAAGAGCTGATCCGGATGACCAGCGGGATGTTCCACGAGCCGCGGTTATTCATGTCCGGTGTTCCCCTGCCGCTCGAACACCCGGCGGTGTACACCGCTGTGATCGATGAAGACGCCTACGACTTCATCATGGTCATGGAGGATCTGAACGCACGCGCGGCGGATCCGCGTGACTCGCTCCGCCCGCTGACCGTCGAGGAGGCCGCCTCCGGAGTGCGCGCCCTGGGCCGACTGCACGGCCGATACTGGGGCGAGCGCGTACTGCGACATCCGGGTCTCGTCTGGCTCGAACCGTTCCTGCCCTTCGACGGCCTGCAATACGCCCCGCTGCCGTCGGCCCTGGAACTCCTCGATCACGACACTCCCGCCGAGGTGCTGAATCTGACCATCGACCATCTCGTCGAGTCAGTGTGGAAGCCGTACATCCGGACCCTGACCTCATCGCCCCAGACGTTGCTGCACGGCGATCCACACATCGGCAACACCTACGTCACGCCACACGGCGAAGTAGGGTTCCTGGACTGGCAGATGACGCGCCGGGGAAACTGGTCACTTGACCTCGGCTACTTCCTGCAGGGCGCTCTGACGGTTGATGATCGCCGCAGGCACGAACGCAGCCTCCTCGACGAATACCGCGATGCGCTCGCGCTGTCCGCCAACGAGATTCCGTCCCCGGCAGAGGTTTGGTTGCGCTATCGCGCGTCGGTCGCACACGGGTTGGCTTTGTGGCTGTGCACGGCCAGCGCCGGCGGGGGACTCTGGCAACGCGTCGAAGTCGCCGCGGCCCTGGCTCAGCGATACGCGGTCGCCTTCGGCGACTTGGAGAGCGCGGCCGCGATCGCCGCGATTGCGAGCTGAACCCGCGGCACCCCGTCAGGGGGTCGGTGGGTCCGGAGGCGGGTCAGCATCCGTACCGGGGGGTTGCACGGTGGGCGAGTCCCCCAAATAGCGCCTCAGGCGCAGCAGCTGATTGATCACCATGCCGATGCCGAGCAGCATCAACCCCGCCACTACCGCCACCACGATTGCGGTGCTCACGAATCCATGATGACAGCAGCGCGGGTTTTGGCAGCCGCCATTGCTGGGTAGCCACAGCGGCATGAGCAACGAAGACAAGCTGAAGAACAAGATCGAGGACCTCGGCGGCCGGGCCAAGGAGGCAGTCGGCAAGGCGACCGGCGATCACGACACCAAAAACGAGGGCAGGGCGGACCAGGCGAAGTCCAGCCTGAAGGACGCCGGTGAAAAGGTGAAGGACGCCTTCAAGAAGTAATGAACTGCCGCGATGGGTCGCCCGCCATGTTGGCGCGCCGACTGTCGATTAGTCTGCTTTCCGCGGCGGCGGTGTGCGGTGCGCTGATGGCGGGCGCGCCGGCGCCGACCGCGGCGGCCGAGCCGTGCCCGGACGTCGAGGTCGTTTTCGCCCGGGGATCGGGCGAGGCGCCCGGCGTCGGCGGGATCGGCCAGCCCTTCGTTGACGCGTTGCGCTCACAGGTCGGCGGCAGGTCACTGACCGTGTATCCGGTGAATTACCCTGCCAGCACTGACTTTTCGAGCCCGGACTTTCCGTTGACCGTCATCGACGGTATCCGCGACGCCAGTTCGCACATCGAGTCGATGGCCGCGAACTGTCCCAACACCAAAGAGGTGCTCGGCGGCTACTCGCAGGGCGCTGCCGTCGCGGGATACACCACCTCGGCCGCGGTGCCCCCGGGGGTGCCCGCGTCCGCGGTACCCCCGCCGATGCCGCCCGATGTCGCCAAGCACGTCGCCGCCGTGACGCTGTTCGGAACGCCGTCGGGTCAGTTCCTGCAGAAGTACAACGCACCGCCGCTGACCATCGGCCCGTTGTATCAGCCCAAGACCCTGGAGTTGTGCGCGCAGGGTGACCCGGTCTGCGGCAAGGGCGACGGCAGCGATTTCGCCGCGCACACGTCATATCCGATCAACGGCATGACGAACCAAGCGGCCAACTTCGCCTCGAGCCACCTGTAGATTCGGCGGTCTTGCAGAATGAGGCCATGCGGGTTCTGATCACGGGCGGTACCGGATTCGTCGGCGGCTGGACCGCCAAGGCCATCTCCGATGCCGGGCACTCCGTCAGGTTCCTGGTGCGAAACCCCGACAAGTTGCAGACCACCGTCGCCAAGCTGGGCGTGGACGTCTCGGACTTCGCCGTCGCCGACATCACCGACCGGGTCGCCGTGCGGGAGGCGTTGCAGGGCTGCGACGCCGTCGTGCACAGCGCCGCACTGGTGGCCACCGACCCCCGTCAGACCGCCGAGATGCTCGCCACCAATATGCAAGGCGCGCAGAACGTCCTGGGGCAGTCGGTCGAGCTGGGCCTGGACCCCATCGTCCACGTGTCCAGCTTCACCGCGCTGTTCCATCCCGACCTGGAGACGTTGACGGCGGACCTGCCGGTGGTGGGCGGCGCGGATGGATACGGAACCTCCAAGGCACAGGTCGAGATCTACGCCCGGGGCCTGCAGGATGCCGGCGCGCCGGTCAACATCACCTATCCGGGCATGGTGCTCGGCCCGCCGGTCGGCGACCAGTTCGGCGAGGCCGGCGAGGGTGTGCGATCCGCGCTGCAGATGCACGCGATCCCGGGCCGCAGCGCGGCGTGGCTGATCGTCGACGTACGGGACCTGGCCGCGCTGCACGCGGCCCTACTCGAACCCGGGCACGGGCCCCGCCGCTACACCGCCGGCGGTCATCGGGTGCCCGCGGCGGACCTGGCCAACCTGCTCGGCGAGGTCGCGGGGACGCCGATGGTCGCCGTCCCCATCCCGGACACGGCGCTGCGCGTGGCGGGCGCGGTGCTGGATCGAGCGAACCGCTTCCTGCCCTTCGAAACGCCGTTCACGTGGGCCGGAATGCAGTACTACACGCAAATGCCGGCCTCCGACGATTCCCCGAGCGAACGAGAACTCGGCATCACCTACCGGGATCCGCAGGAGACGGTCGCAGATACTTTTGAGGCCATTCGCTCCGAGGGCTCCTAGCCGCGCGGGCTGTCAGGCCGCGGGCTTGATCTCCAGGCCGACGTGCACCTTGTCGATGCCGCCGCGGACGATCGTGTGCGCATAGAACCACCACGCGTGATACCAATACCGCTTGAGGACGGCGTTGTAGACCCGCCGCGTCTCGGATTTCGGTAACACCCGGGCGACGGCTTCGACCTCGTCGCTCTTGGGTTTGCCCAGCGCCGCGCTCTTGGCGATTGTCACCCTGGGAGTGTTGTTGATTCGCTTGGTTTTCCACGAGCCGTCGTCGGTGATCACCAACAATTTGTCGTCACCGTCGGGCACGCCCCAGATCGGCGTCGGTTTCGGACGCCCGTCCTTGGTGAATGTCGTCAACAGCAGGTATGTGGATTGAATGACGTCCTTGAAGCTGGTGGCCACCGGGATTCCTTGTCTGTGGATGGATGCCCCACCCATTCCCCGATCGCGAACTTCCCAATCATGGGATGGTCAGCCCGGCGCCGCCGACCAGCGGAGCATCCCGCTCGCGCATCAATCCCGTTGGGAATCCAAGTGTTTGGTGTTCAGGTGTTGCGCCCACCGTTGACGCCCAGTATCTGGCCGGTGATGTAGCCGGCCTCCTCGGAGACAAAGAAGGCGCAGGCCGCGGCGATGTCCTCCGGCTTGCCCACGCGACGCACCGGGGTGCGTTGGATGTGGTCCTCCACGGTCCCACCGAGCAGGTGGCGCCGCTCGGCGCTGCGCAGCATCGGGGTATCGACGAAGCCCGGCGGCACCGCATTGACGGTGATGCCCACTGGTCCGTATTCGAGGGCCAGCGATTTGGTCAGCCCGTTCACCGCGGACTTCGCGGCGACGTAGTGAGCCATGAACGGCTGCCCGGAGTGCGTGCTGGACGACGAGATGTTGACGATGCGCCCCCATTTCGCCTCGACCATGTCGGGCAGCACGGCCTGGACGGTGTGGAAAACGCCGTGCAGGTTGACGTCGATCACCTTCGACCATTGCTCGAAGGACATCTCCGAGAACTTCGCGAACCCTTCCACGCCTGCCGCATTGACCAACACCAGAATCGGGCCAAACGCCTTGCGGATGGCCGCTATCGCGGCATCGACCTGAGCGCGGTCCGTGACATCGGCGCCATAACCGAACCCGTCATCGGTGACAGCCAGATCGAGCACGGCCACCTGAAACCCGTCGCTGCGCAACCGCTCGGCGACGGCACGGCCGATCCCCGAGGCGCCGCCGGTAACGACCGCCGTCTTCACGCGCGCATCACCTCGGCTTTCCTGAGCGACCGCCCAAACATGGGCTCCACATGCCTATCACCCGGCCGCCGCGACGGTCAAGACGCGACATCTCGGATTCGCCTTGATTCGGTTCCGCCGCCCCGCTTAGGGTCCGTTGATGGGCAGACCCCCGTTTCGGTTCGGAGTGCAGGCGACCAATGCCGCCGACGCGCGCGCGTGGCGCGACACCGTTCGCCGCGTCGAAGACCTCGGCTACACAACGCTTTTCCTCGCCGACCACTACCTGGGGCCGGGGCCCGCGCAGCGCCAGGCCCGCACCCCGCGCCAGGACCTGGCACCGGTCGCGGCGATGGCTGCGGCGGCGGCCTGGACCGACACCGTGCGCATCGGTTGCCGCGTCTTCTGCATCGATTACCACGTGCCCGCGGTGCTGGCCAAGGAGGCGGCGACGCTCGACCTGCTCTCCGAGGGCCGGCTCGAATTCGGTATCGGCGCCGGCTGGAGCGGCGTCGAGTACGCCGCGATGGGCCTCGAATTCGACCGGCCGGGCCGGCGGATCGCCAAGCTGGCCGAGGTGGTCTCGCTGATCAAGGCCCATTGGCGGGGCGAGGAACTCGACTGCTCGGGCGAGTTCGTCGGGGTACGCGGCTATGCGGGCCGGCCGCGACCGGTGCAACAACCGCATCCGCCGGTCATGATCGGCGGCGGCGGACAGCGCGTCCTCACGCTGGCCGGGCGCGAAGCCGACATCGTCAGCATCTCCAGCGTGCCCTTTGTGGCGCGCGACGCCGACGGGCTGGACCCACAGGCGGTGGCCGAGCGCCGAATCGGGTTCGTGCGGGCCGCCGCCGGGGAGCGCTACGGCCGCCTCGACGTCGAAAGCTCGCCGTACTTCACCGAGATCACCGACGACCCCGAGGCGGTACTGGCCGGGCTGGCGGCGTCGACGGGCATCACCGCCGAGTTGTTACGGGACCATCCGAATGTCCTGATCGGCTCGGCGGAATACGTTGTGGAGAAGCTGCATTCGCGCCGGGAAAGCCTGGGCGTCAATTACGTCACCGTGCAGCAGTCACAGATCGAATCCTTCGCACCGGTGGTGGCCCGCCTGCACGGACGGTGAACCTTGACCCCCGCGACTTCAGGTGCAAGCATGGCAGCTATCGGAGTTTGGGCGATCGCTCAAACGAGCTGGCTGACAATTTGTCGGGAATGAGACGGCCCAATGGCGAAGCGCACCAGATACAGCGAATACCACGATCGCTACGCGAATTATCGGCTCGAGCTCTCCGAGGACGGCATCCTGTTGATGCAGTGCCACACCAACGGCGGCAGCCTGGTGTGGGACTGGCGGGCACACGACGAGATGTCGGATGTGTTCGCCGATATCGCGGGCGACCGCGAGATCAAGGTGCTCATCCACACCGGAACCGGCGAGAACTACAACGCCAACTGGGGACGCATGCCCAACGGCGACCCGGTCGACAAACCCGACTATCTTTTGATGCCGGGCACCCGCGGCCTGCTGAAGCTCGACGAAAAAGCCTGGTACGCGCGTCATTTGATCACCAATGTGCTCGATGTCGACGTGCCGATGATCAGCGCGGTGAACGGGCCGTGCAACATGCACTCCGAGGTGCCGCTGCTCGGCGACATCGTGCTGGCCGCCGAAGACGCCTACTTTCAGGACGCCTCGCACTTTCCGCGCGGCCAGGTGCCCGGCGACGGCCAGCATGTCATCTGGAGCTTTCTGGCCGGCCACACCCGGGCCCGCTATTTCCTGCTGACCGGCATGAAGCTCGGCGCCCAGGAGGCCAAGGAGTGGGGGGTGGTCAACGAGGTGCTGCCCAAGGACCAATTGCTGGACAGGGCTTGGGAACTCGCCCGCGAACTGGTCAAGCGCCCACCACTGACGCTGCGTTACTCGCGGCAGCTGTTCACCAATCCGCTCAAGCGTGCCTTCATCGACGAGCTCGGCCACGGGTTGGCCCGGGAGACCTACGCGCAGCGCGCCTTCTTCCCGTTCGGCGGCGAGATGGCGCCGCTGGACCGGGCCTGGGACGCGGAGCCATGGTCGACACCGAGCAATGGCGGAGCCCCGTCATGACCGGCATCCAGCAGCGCCTGTCGACCGGGCGGGGCAAGTTCACCACCGACTATCCCGAGCTGGGGACTGCGCCGGTCAGCTACGAGGACTCGATCTCCGAGGAGTTCTTCACCGCCGAACGCAAGGCCGTCTTCGAGCGAAACTGGTTGTGCGTTGGACGCATCGAACGGCTGCCCCGTAAGGGCTCCTACTTCACTCGCGATCTGCCCGGGCGCCTCGCCTCGATCGTGATCGCCCGAGACCGCGACGACACCGTGCACGCCTTCCACAACGTGTGCGCGCACCGCGGCAACAAGGTGGTCTGGCAGGAGCACCCGGGCCGCGAAACGTCGGGCACCTGTAGGGCATTCGCGTGCAAGTACCACGGGTGGCGCTACGGCCTGGACGGCAAGGTCAACCACATCACCAACGAGGGCGAGTTCTTCGACCTCGACAGGAGCACACTGCGCATGCCCCCGGTGCACTGCGAGGTCTGGGCGGGTTTCATCTTCGTCAACCTCGCCTCCGAACAAGAAGGGGCACCGGTGCCGTTGCGTGACTTCCTCGGCGACGGATTGCTGGGCATCGAGGCCTATCCCTTCGAGAGGATGACGCAGCACTACGGGTTTTCCACCCGCATCAACGGGAACTGGAAGCTGGCCGTCGATTCGGTCTGCGAGTGGTATCACCCGCCGTATGTGCACGGCCGCTTCATCGATCCCGACGTCTCCAAGGCCGAGAAGATGGTGCCGCCCGTCGACTCTTACCACTACGAACTGTTCCGGCCCCACATGCTCACCTCGGTGCCCGGGCCGCCACCGCTGCCACCGCGCGAGCCCGGCACCGCGGGACCGGCCCGCCAGGACCAGCGCTGGGTGTACAAGCTGTTCCGCGCCGGGCTGTTCGGGCCCGACGACGTTCCCGACCTGGGCTTCGGAGCGCCGCAACCGAATTTCCTCAACCGCGGCGACATCGCCTCGTGGGGCAACGACCAGTTCTGGGTGTTCCCGAACATCTCGATCCAGATCTGGGCCCGCGGCTACTACATCACCTACACCTATTGGCCCGAGACGGTCGACTCGCACATTTACGAGATCGACATGTATTTCCTGCCACCGGCCAACGCCGCCGAACGCCTGGCCCAGGAACTGGTGGTCGACAGCACGATCGAGTTCGCGATGCAGGACGTGAACACGATCGAGGCGACCCATTCTGCCCTGAAAACCCGCGCGCAGAACAGCTTTCACCTCAGCGACCAGGAACTGCTCATCCGCCAGTTCCACACCGTCATTCGCGACACGGTGGATGCCTATCGATCCGGAGAGTCGTCATGACGCTGCCTGCCGGTTTCACCGACCTCGAACCGTTCGTCGACGATTGGGCGTTGCCGACCCGCGCGCAGCGCTACGAGGCGCGACTGGCCAAGCCCTACGACGACCTCGTCACCTTCTACGACGCCATCGCCCCACGAGCGGAGGAGGCGATCGCCTACCTGAACGGGCTCGACATCAACGCGTTACCGGACGAGGCGACCAGGCTGCTGCACCTGCTGTATTCGATGATCCTGGTCTCCTACGCCGTCAACGTGTTCAAACAGAACCGCATCCCGGACTCCGGTGCCGCGTTCTTCGACATGGTCGCCGAGCCGGTTCCCTGACCGGACCTGTGATAAGACCACACAGTGACCGCATCCCATCGACCGAAGCCGCGTGACTCGACCACGCGCGACATGCTGGTGGCCGCCACGAGTCAGATCATGCTCGAGGAGGGCTACGCCGCGGCCACGTCACGGCGGGTAGCGGCGAAGGCCGGCGTCAAACCGGCCCTGGTGCACTACTACTTCCCCACCATGGACGAGCTGTACCTGGCCGTCTTTCGCCGCGGTGCCGCGATCTACCTGGAGCGCCAGCAGAAGGCGTTGTCCTCCGACCGGCCGCTGCACGCCTTCTGGGCAACGCTCATCGAACCCAAGGACACCCGGCTGCTGCTGGAGTTCATGGGACTTGCCAACCACCGCAAGGAGATTCGGGCCGAAATCTCGGCATGGTCGGAGCGCTGGCGCGAACAGCAGATCACCGCCCTGAACTTCATCGTTCGCGAACACGAGCTCGACACGGACGAATTCCCGCCCGCGGCCCTGGCGGTCGTCATCGCCTCCATCGGGCGCACACTGATCCTCGAGCAGGGCCTCGGTACCCACGGCGGCCATGACGAGGCCATCGCGTTGGTCAATCGCTTCCTGGACCGATTCGAGATGCCCACGCCGAAGAAACGCCGCGGCAGCTGACACGGCCGGTTAAGCGCCAGCCGTTCTCAGGGCAGCACGACCCGCAGTCGCTCCCAGCCGCGGACGGTCGACGTCGACGCCAATTGCGCCGTGTCGTAATCGATGTCCCATTCGGGCCACCGGTTGAGGATCTCGTCCAGCGCGACGCGGCCCTCGAGGCGGGCCAGGTTGGCACCCAGACAGTAGTGCACGCCCTTACCGAAGGTGATGTGCGAGATGTTGTCGCGGCGGATGTCGTAGGTGTCGGGATCGGTGTAGCGGCGGTGATCGCGATTGGCGGCGCCGAACAGCAACAGCATCGCGCTGCCGGCCGGCACCGTCGTGCCGTAACACTCGAAATCCCTTGCCATCCAACGGGCGACGTGCGGACCGGTGGGTTCGAATCGCAGCGTCTCGTCGACGGTGCGGGTCAACAGTGACCGGTCCCGGTAGGTTTCGCGGCGCTGGTCGGGGTGCTCGGCGAGCACTTTGGCCAGCCAGCCGATCAGCCGGCCGGTGGTCTCGTTTCCGGCCCCGGCGACCACCTGCGTGTAGTGCAGCACCTCCTTGCGGGTCAGCTTGCGGTGCACCCCGTTCTCGTCGTCGAATTCGACGTTGAGCAGCGTTGTCATCAAATCGTCCGAGGGGTTCTTGGAACGCCATTCGACGTAGTCGGCGTAGATGCGGCCGTCGGCGATGGAGTCGGCGTCGGCGACCTTCAACGGCGCACCCGGCTTGGTGCGCAGGTTGGCGTCGTTGGCGTCGCGCACTGAGATCTGTTCGGACTCCGGGATCCCCAACAGCATTCCGATCACGCGCATCGGCATCATGGATGCCAGCTCGGCGATGATGTCGAAACCCCCGGAGCCGACCAGCGGGTCCAGGCAGCGCACGCAGTATTGCCGGATCTGGTCCTCGAGCGCGGCCATCCGGCGGGGGGTGAACACCCGCGACATCAGGCCGCGCAGCCTCGAGTGTTCGGGCGGGTCCTGGAACATCATGACGCCGCCGGGCATGTCGAATTTCGACTGGACGAGCTCGAGGATGTCGCTTCGTCTGTTGGAGAAGGTCTCCCAGTTGGCCAGGCCGCGTTCGACGTCGGAATGCCTTGACAGCGCCCAGAAGTCGTAGCGCTCGTTGTAGTAGATCGGCGCTTCCTCGCGCAGCCGCGCGTAGATCGGGTACGGGTTGGCATTGATGTCGACGTCGTAGGGGTCGTAGTAGACGTCGGTGTCGTTGGTGACCGTCATCGATGCTTCCTTACTTCAGGCAGCTGCCCGCGTCCACCGGGAGCGCGACCCCGGTGATGTAGCGGGCCTCGTCGGAGGCCAGGAACAGCACGGCATTGCTGATGTCCTGGGCGGTGACCCACGGGATCGGCAGCGTGTGGAAGGTCTGGCAGATCGGCGCGAGATCGTCGGGTCCAGGGTTGTCCAGATCGGGGCGAAACGCGTGGAAGGTGCCCTCGTTGATCAGCAGCGGCGTGTTCACATGGGTCGGCAACACGGCATTGACCCGAATCATCTTGTGTCCCAATTCGACTGCGAACGCGCGCATCAGCCCTATCACGCCGTGCTTGGCCGACGTGTAGTGCCCGGTGTGCAGGTAGGCCTTCTTGCCGGCGACCGACGAGGTCAGGATGATCGAACCGCCGCGGTCGCCCTCCAGCAGGTGCGGGACACCGGCCTTGACCGTCTTCCACACACCGCTGAGGTTGACGTCGATCATCTCCTGCCACAGCGCCTCGTCGGTCTTGTGCAGCTTGCCGGTCATCGTGCCGATGCCGGCGTTCGCGACGATGACGTCGAGGCGCCCCAGCTGTTCGACACCGCCGTCGACCGCCGCCCGCAACGCGTCGTACTCGCGGACGTCGACCTCGGCGGTCACCACGCGAGCTCCGGCGTCCTTGACCATGCCCGCCGTGACGTCGAGGTCTTCCGGTGTCGCGGCGGGAGCCGGCGATCCCTCAAATCCCCGGCAGATGTCGACCGCGATGATGTCGGCACCCTCCTGCGCGAGCCTGACGGCGTGACTCCTGCCCTGCCCCCGTGCCGCACCGGTCACGAAGGCGACCTTGCCGTCCATCCGACCCATGGCATCCTCCACCCATCGACTTTGGGCGATCGCCCAAAAGTGTGGCGCAGGCCATGTCTAGCAGCATCGTGACGAGTCCGTCAAGACCGCAGCGCGGCCTCGATCAGCGTTGCCGCGGCGGCGCGCGCATGCACAACGGGCGCGGTGTCATTCAGTGACGTCGCCATCGCGGTGGCACCCTCGAACAGCACGGCCAGCTGCTGGCCGAGCAGATGAGGATCGGCGGCACCGGCCTCGCGCGCGACCGCGATGAGACGGTCACTGAAGTTGCGCTTGTGGGTTCGCACGATGTCGTCCGTCGTCGCCAGCGATCCGGCCGATTCCACCGCGGCGTTGTGAAAAGGGCAGCCGCGCACGATGTCCGATTGACGTACGTCGAAGATGGCCAGCAGGCGCTCGCGGGCGGGCAGGTCACCCTCGTCGAGGCGGCGTTCGGTGGGCGAGCCGCCGCGGGCGTCGATGTTGCGCAGATAGGTGTCGATGAGCTCGTTCTTGCTGGCGAAATGTTGGTAAAGCGTTCGCTTGGAGACGCCGGCCTCTTGCGCGATCAGTTCGACTCCGGTCGCGTGAATGCCGTTGCGGTAGAAGAGCCGGGCCGCGGCGCGCTCGATGCGTTCGCGTGCGCCGCGCCCGGCCACCCGGGGCGACTGTGCTGCGGCTGCGCTCATGGCACCGATGGTACACCGTCCGGTTTACAAATAGCCGGTGCATCGCTAGCTTGGTGCTAACGAAGTAAACCGATCAGTTTTATGCCGGAGGGGTCGCATGGTGCATTCAGACGCTCGAGAGGCCGAGGTCACGGGATGGGGCGAGCCCCGGTCGCGCCTGATCAGCTGGCACGACCCGATCGCCACCCAGGCCGCCGCCGCGTCGATGTCCGGCCTGTCCTACTGGCGGGCGGTGTCCGACGGGCAGTTGCCGCCGCCACCGATCGGTGAGCTCATCCAGATGCGCATCGCCGAGGTGGAAAACGGCCGCATCGCCTTCAGCTGCACACCCGACGGGTCCATGTACAACCCGCTGGGAACGGTGCACGGCGGCACCGTGTGCACGCTGTTGGACACCGTCACCGGCTGCGCATTGCACACCACACTCGCCGCGGGCTTCGGGTACACGTCGGTCGAAATCAAGGTCAACTACCTCAAAGCCGTCACCGTGGCCAGCGGACCACTGACCGCGGTCGGCACGGTGGTCAAGGCGGGCGCGCGCATCGGGTTCACCGAAGCGAAGGCCACCGATGCCTCCGGAGCGCTCGTCGCGACGGCGAGCAGCACCCTGTTGATCTTCGAATTACCCAGTCGCACAACTCAATACAATGGCAACGGCAAGCATCGCTGAAAGGACCGGCCCGCCATGACCTCCGTTTTGATCACCGGCGCCAACCGCGGCATCGGCCGCGCCGTCGCCACCGAGTTCGCCGGCCGCGGCCACCGCGTGGTCGCCACCGCCCGTGACCCCCGCACCCTGGCGGAGCTCGACGTCGCCCTGCGGCTGTCCCTCGACGTCACCGACGATGCCAGCGTCACCGCGGCCGTCGACGCCGCCGGCGAAATCGACATCGTCGTCGCCAACGCCGGGGTGATCTTCTACGCCGCCGTGGAAGCCACGCCGCTGGCCGAGCTGCAGCGGCTGCTCAACCTCAACACCGTCGGCGCGATCCGCGTGGCCCAGGCGGTCCTGCCGCAGATGAGGTCCCGACGTGACGGGAAACTGCTGTTCATGTCCAGCGTCCTCGGACGCGTCGTGCTGCCGCCCGGGGCGGCGTATGCGGCAACGAAGTGGGCGCTGGAAGCCCTCGTCGAGGCGTTGGCGATCGAGGTCGCGCCGTTGGGGATTCAGGCCGCCCTGTTGGAGCCCGGAGCCGTGAGCTCCGGGGCGCTCGACGACGTGACCACCTACAGGCTCCCCGACGATCCCTACGCGGCGATCCTGCGGGGTGGCGGGGCCCGCGCCGGAATGATCACCCCCGAACAGGTCGCGGCCGAGGTGGTCGATGCCGCCGAGAAACCGCAACTGCCGCTGCGCATTCCGATCGGCGGAGCGGCCAGGGCGTTGTTGACCGCCCGCCATGCGGCTCCCGAAGATGTCCCGTTCATCATGGGCGCGGCCGAGAGATGATGGTCGGGTGGCGAATGACAAGGCGGCGACCGGGCTTCTGGTGATCGATCCCTACAACGATTTCATTTCTCCGGGCGGGAAAGTGTGGGATCGGTTGCAAGGCGTCATCGAAAGCAATGACTGCGTCACCCATATGCAGCAGGTGCTCGATGCCGCCCGCGGTGCGGGTTTGCGCGTGTTTTACGCGCTGCATCGTCGCTACCGCCCGGGCGATTACGAGACGTGGAAGTACATCGCGCCGGTGCAACGAGCAGCCTGGTCGCGCAAGACCTTTGAATACGGCACCTGGGGCGGCGAGATCCGTCCCGGGTTCGAGCCGCAACCGGGCGACATCGTCGCTCACGAACACTGGTGTTCCAGCGGCTTCGCCAACACCGACCTCGACCTGCAGCTCAAGCGCCATGGCATCGAGCGGGTCATCGTGATGGGCTTGATCGCACATACCTGCGTCGAGGCAACGGTTCGGTTCGCCGCCGAGCTCGGGTATGACGTCACGGTGGTTCGAGACGCGACGGCCGATTACTCGGCTGGCGAGATGCACGCCGCCCTCGAGGTGAACATGCCCAACTACGCCTCGGCGCTCGTGACGGCCGACGAGGCCGTTGCCGCGATCGCCGCTCTTTAAGCCGACGTCACGGGGCCGCGGCGATCCGTGAAGATTTGCGGCGCGCGTGTGAAGGCTTCGTTAAGAACGAGGCACGCCGCCCGGCGCACCCGCACGGTAGAGGCATGACGCTCGCCGCTACCCGCGACGGCGCCCTGCGTTGCGCTCAGGCGCCGCTGCGCGCCATACCCGGAGCGGCGTCGGTTCGAGTGACGGTGAGCTACGCGGTCGTCCTGCTCGCCATCTATCTCGTCCTCGCCGCGCTGGGCCCGCACGCGCACGAGGTCGCCGTGACCCGAATGAGCACGAACATTCACAACCTCGGGCGCGGTCACCTGGGCACCTTGATCGGCAGCGCATTCGTCAACGACGGCGGCGATCTGTTCTTCTGGCTGCCCGGGCTGGTCTGCCTGCTGGCCCTGGGCGAACTCATGTGGTGTGGCAGGGGCTTGCTCGTCACCTTCGCGGTCGGGCACATCGGCGCCACGGTGATCGTCGCGGTCGGCCTGGTCGCCGCCATCGAAACCGGCATGCTGCCGGTTTCGGTCGCCCGCGCCAGCGACGTGGGAATCAGCTACGGCGCGATGTGCGTGCTCGGCGCGTTCACCGCCGCGATCCCGGCCCGCTGGCGCGGGACCTGGGCGGGTTGGTGGCTGGGAACCGCGGTGGTGGCGGCCGCGGGTGCGGACTTCACCGCCGTCGGCCACGTGGTGGCGCTGTTGCTCGGCATCGGCTTGTCGTTCCGGTTGCGGTCGGCGGCCTCGTGGGCACCCCTGCACCAGGCGTTGCTCTTGGTCGCCGTCACGTTCGGCTATCTGTTGCTCGCCGGGCCTTCGCTGATGGCGCCCGCCGGCGGGCTGGCCGGTGCTCTCATCGGACTGGCCACCAACCGCTCGTTAGTCGGCGGGCCCCGCCAGCGTGTCGACGTGATAGCGGCTGGCGGTCCACGGCGGTGAGTCGGCGGTGGGCGTCAGGGTGATCGTCACCTGCGCCTTACCCGCCGTCACCGAGCGCGGCACCAGGTAGGTGTCGTCCAGCCAGCGGTGGAACTTGTTGCTGCGCGGCTGCAACCAGTTTCCCGTGGGTGTGCCGTCAACCGCAACGTCGGCCGACTGAAAACCGATGGCCTGATCCGATGTCCGCCGCAGCAGGATGCCGTGGTTGTCCGGATCGATCTGGACGTGAAAAGTGATCGCGCCCTGGCCGATACGGACCGAACCGACGACAGGCAGGGTGTCCTGGGTGCCTTCGTACTCGCTGACCAGTAGCTGGTCGGTCGCGTCGAAGTCGGCGTAGCCGTGCAGGACTCGATTGACGGGATCCGTCGGGCTGACGTCGTCGCCACCGGTGACGCCGGCGACCGGCTGTGTGTAGAGGAATGCCGTTGAGCCGTAGTCGGGTTGGACCATGTTCCGTTTGCCGTGCTCGATGCCGAATCGGATCGCGGAGTGATAGCCGATGGCGTCGGCCAGCATGATCCGGTAGACGGCGACGCAATAGTCGGCGCAACCACCGGCGGCGGTGCGTTGATCGGGCTGGCCGTTGAGGGGGTCGCTGAAGTGGGTGCCGCCCTTGAAGTACCAGCCGCCCTCATACAGGTCCTCGGTGCCGGTGCCGTACCACTGCGGGGACGCGGC
>NZ_LZLU01000185.1:0-2683 GCF_001673415.1 Mycobacterium sp. 1165196.3
GCCGGCCCAGATCAGTTCCCACAACGCGGCTTTGAGCTCGGACTCGCCGAACCCGCTCTGGGTGAGCTGGCGGAAGAAATAGGCGCCGCCCGGGGCCAGCGTGTCCAGGACGGCGCGGTGGGCGTCGCCCAGCTCGATGTCCGCCGGCCCGGCCAGGGTCAGCGGCGCGGATTCGCTGGGGTGCAACGCGATCCAGCCGTCGCCGGTCGAAATCGACCCGGCCCCCGACCAGGTGACCTCGCCGGTGGCGAGCAGCTCGTCGAGCAGCGCGGGGGAGTAGTCGCGGACCCGGGGCGCCAGCACCAGCGGCTCGACCGCCGAGGCGGGCATCCGCACACCGGCCAGCTGATCGATCACCGACATCAGGCCGTCCAACCCGGAATGGCTTGGCGAGCGCGATGATTCGGCGGAGCCCACGCGATGCCAGGCCGGCAGGAACCGGCCGTAGGCGGCGGTGCTGACCGGCTCGACCTGGGCACGCAGCGCCGCCAGGGACCGCCGCCGTAGGATGCGCAGCACCTCGGCGTCGCACCATTGTTCGCCGCCGGCCACGGGCGCCCCGTCCGCCTCGGCCGCGGCGACGAAGTCACCGCGCACCAGCCGGCCGTCACCGGCCAGCCGGCCCAGGATGTCGGCGGTCACCCGCAGCCCCAGCCCGAACCGGGTGGCGGCCTCGGCCGTGGTGAACGGGGTGTGGGTGCGCGCGTAGCGGCCCAGCAGTTCACCCAGCGGGTCGGCCACCTCCTCGGTGAAGGCGGCCGGCACGCCGAGGGGGACCGCGATGCCGATGCCGTCGCGCAGTCGGCCGATGTCCTCGATGGCCACCCACCAGCTGCGGCCGGCGAACGACACCGTCAGCGCGCGCCGGGCCGCGCGCAGCCCCTCCAGCCAACCTCCCACGTCGGCGCCGCCGGCGCGGGCGGCCACCTCGTCCTCGGTCAGCGGGCCCAGCAGCCGCAGCAGGTCCGCCACGGCCTCGGCGTCGCGGGCGGCCCGGTCCGGCGCGAGGTGCTGGAGCTGGCGGCCGGTGGCGGCGATGATCTCGGGGTCGAGCAGGTCACGCAGCTCCACCCGGCCCAACAGCTCGGCGAGCAGCGTGCTGTCCAGTGACAGCGCGGCCGCCCGGCGCTCGGCCAGCGGGCTGTCGCCCTCGTACATGAACGCACCGACATAGCCGAACAGCAGCGACGCCGCGAACGGCGACGGCCGTTGCGTCTCGACCTCGAGCACCCGCACCCGCCGCTGCGCGATGCCGGTCATCAGCCGGGTGAGGGCGGGAACGTCGTAGACGTCCTGCAGGCATTCGCGGATGGTCTCCAGCACCACCGGGAAGTCGGGGTATTTGCGGGCCACCTCCAGTAACTGGGCGGCGCGCTGGCGCTGTTGCCACAGCGGCGAGCGGCGCCCGGGATGCCGGCGCGGCAACAGCAGGGCGCGGGCCGCGCACTCGCGGAACCGCGACGCGAACAGCGCCGAGCCGCCCACCTCGGCGGTGACGATCGGGTCGATCTCCTCGGCGTCGAAGACGAAAAGGTCGGCGCCGAACGGGGTATCAGTCCCGGCGTCTGACGCGAAATCCGAAATGGTATCGGGCAGCCGCACCACGACGCCGTCGTCCGACGCGGTGGGCTTCTCGTCGATGCCGTAGCGCTCGCGCAGCCGGCGGGCCACCGCCAGCGCCAGCGGTCCGTTCACCGGCAGCCCGTACGGCGAATGCAGGATCACCCGCCAGTCACCCAGCTCGTCGCGGAACCGCTCGACCAGCAGCGTGGTGTCGGTCGGCACCACCCCGGCGGCGCCGCGCTGCTCCTCGAGCAGGCCCCACAGGTTGTCGGTGGCATACGCGTCGAAACCCAGCTCGGCGCAGCGGGTGTCGAAGGCCGCGCGCTTGAGGCCGGCCAGCTCGCCGGTGAAGGCGCCGAGCGCGGCACCCAGCTCGGCCGGGCGGCCCAGGCCGTCGCCGCGCCAGAACGGCAGCCGGGCGGGCTGGCCGGGGGCGGGGATCACCAGCACCCGGTCGTGGGTGATCTCGGTGATCCGCCAGCTGGTGGCGCCCAGGGAGATGACGTCGCCGGGACGCGACTCGTAGACCATTTCCTCTTCGAGTTCGCCCACCCGCGAAGGCTTTTCGGCTTCGGAGGCCAGGTATACCGTGAACAGCCCGCGATCGGGGATGGCGCCGCCCGACGTCACGGCCAGCCGCTGCGCGCCGGGCCGGGCGGTCAGCGTGCCGGTGTCGCGGTCGTAGACCAATCGCGGTCGCAGCTCGGCGAATTCGGTGGACGGGTACTTGCCGCTCAGCAGGTCCAGGGTGGCCTCGTAGACGCTGCGCGGCAGCGTCGCGAACGGGGCGGCGCGCCGCACGGTGTCGAACCACCGATCGGCGTCCAGCGGTTCCAGCGCCGCCGCCGCGACGGTCTGCTGCGCCAGGATGTCCAGCGGATTGGCGGGCACCCGCATGGTCTCGATCTGGCCGGTCAGCATGCGCTGCACGCTGACCGCGCAGCCGATCAGGTCGGTCCGGTGCTTGGGGAACAACACCCCCTGCGAGACCTCGCCGACCTGGTGGCCGGCCCGGCCGATGCGTTGCAGGCCGCTGGCCACCGACGGCGGCGCCTCCACCTGGATCACCAGATCCACCGCGCCCATGTCGATACCCAGCTCCAGGCTGGAGGTGGCCACC
>NZ_LZLU01000186.1:0-629 GCF_001673415.1 Mycobacterium sp. 1165196.3
GGGATCCATTCGGTGTCGCCGTTGGCGCGTTTTCGGGTGGTCCAGCCCTTCTCGAGGAGGCGGTGGTGGGGTCCGCAGGCCAGGGTGAGTTGGTCGATGTCGGTGCGCTCAGTCTTGACCCAGTCTTGGACGTGGTGGACTTCGCAGTAGTAGCCGGACACGTCGCAACCCGGATGTGAACATCCACGGTCCTTGGCGTGCAGGACGATTCGTTGGCCGGGTGAGGCCAGGCGCTTGGTGTGGTACAGGGCCAGCGATGTGCCTTTGTCGAAGATGGCGAGATAGTGGTGGGCGTGGCGGGCCAGGCGGATGACGTCGGACATGGGGAGCAGGGTGCCGGCGGCGGTGAGGGCGGTGCCGGTGCTGCGTTCGAGGTCCTCGAGTGTGGTGGTGAGGATGATGGAGGCCGGTAATCCGTTGTGTTGGCCGAGTTTTGCGCTGGCCAGCAGGGCGCGTAGGGCGGCGTTGAGGCCGTCGTGGTGGCGTTGGGCGGTGCTGCGGGTGTCGCGTTGCACCGCGTCTTGGGGCGGGGCGCTGTCGATGACCGGCTGCTCGTCGTCGGGGTTGCACATGCCGGGGGCGGCGAGTTTGGCCAGTACCGCCTCGAGGGTGGCGCGGGCTTCGGGCGT
>NZ_LZLU01000187.1:0-6270 GCF_001673415.1 Mycobacterium sp. 1165196.3
CCGTGCTGCGCCGGCGGTGATGTCGTGCCCTTGAA
The DNA here is from genome assembly GCF_001673415.1 of Mycobacterium sp. 1165196.3. NCBI lineage: Bacteria > Bacillati > Actinomycetota > Actinomycetes > Mycobacteriales > Mycobacteriaceae > Mycobacterium > Mycobacterium sp. 1165196.3. The sequence goes on from NZ_LZLU01000187.1 coordinate 36, forward strand.
ATGCCGGATGCCCGACGCTCCATACAGGTGGTAGTCGAGTTCGCGTCCGCGGTTGGCGCCGTCGATGGTGTCGGCGCTGGTTTCGGTGGTCGCCGTGGGCAGCTTGCGGTAGCCGTACTGGTCCACCGGTGTCACCGCCATCCCATCGGCCGACAGCGCCAGCAGCATGCGCAAGCCCGCGTCTTCGGCCAGGTAGGCCGGCGCCGGTCCCGCGTCGAAATCGTCGACCTGGCGCAGACTTTCCAGGTCGACGGCGGCGACCTTGCCGCGGTCGGGCTGCGGCACGAACACCATCCGCTGGTCCTTCTGGCTGATCTGCATGTTGCGCCCGGATGCCATGGGTGCCGAGAAGCGCGTCTTGGCATCGCTGCCGTGATCGCCGGCGGTGACCTCGGCCAACCGGTGATCGCCGGTGAGCGCGATCAGGGCGCCCGTGCCGTAGGACCACACCGGTTCGTGCAATGGGACAGCTATCCGCCAGACGTCGACCGCGGGCGCGCTCTCCAGCGACGCGCCCGGCCGCGAACAGGCTGTGGTCAGCGAGGCCGCCGCCAGCCCGCCGACGACCGCGCAGCGCAGCAACGCCCGGATGCGCTGGCCCGTGCGAAGTTCGGCGCCCATCGACCACCCAATCCTTTCGATGGTTTGTCCAGGACATACCCCGCGCGGGCGCCGCCACACCCCGTTTGGCGGTCGGATTGGTCGGGTAGCCGACTCGGGAGCGCGCACAGCCCGCGCGCCGCACCAAAGATGGGAGGGACACTGTGGCACCGAACGCCATCCAGTCGCCCACCGACGTGGTCGACTTTCTCGTCAGTCAGCATCAGCAGATCAAGGCGATGTTCGCCGAAACCCTGGCGGCGTCCGGAAAGGCGCGCGAGAAGGCCTTTGTCGAGCTGCGGCGCCTGCTCGCCGTGCACGAAACCGCCGAGGAAGAAATCGTTCACCCGCGCGCCAAGCGCAAGATCTCTGGCGGCGCCACCGTCGTCGACAAGAGGCTGCGCGAAGAGCACGAGGCCAAGACCGTCCTGCAGAAGCTAGAAAAGCTCGACGTCGACAGCGAGGAGTTCACCCGCGAATTGACGAAGCTGCGCGACGCGGTGATCGAACACGCCGAGCATGAGGAGCATGACGAATTCGCCAAGCTCGGTGAGGAATTGAGCGGCGACGAGCTGGAACGGATGGGCCGCGCCGCCAAGCTCGCCGAAGCGATCGCCCCCACCCGCCCGCACGCCGGTGTGGAATCCCAGGCGGCCAACCTGGCCGCGGGACCGTTTGCCGCGATGCTCGACCGGGCCCGCGACGCCATCATGGGCAAGGGCTGAGGCAGCCACCCCTGGCGTGTACCCCCGCTCGGTGGGGAGCGGGGGTATCCACGCCGCTGGGAAGGAGATCATGGCCGCAACGTCGAAAGCTCCCGGTGCCGACCGCTATCTCCCGCAGGACCGCGGCCTGGACTCCTTGCGGACGGCGGCCGAATTATGCCACGGCTGTTCGCTTTTCGAAGACGCCACCCAGACGGTGTTCGGCAACGGGCACCCTGGCGCGCCGATCATGCTGGTGGGCGAGCAGCCCGGCGATCAGGAGGATCGCGCCGGTGAGCCGTTCGTCGGCCCGGCCGGGCGTCTGCTCGACCGCGCCCTCGAGGACGCCGGCATCGAGCCGGCGCTGGTCTATGAGACCAACGCGGTCAAGCACTTCAAGTTCACCCGCAAGGGCGGGAAGCGGCGCATTCACCAAAAGCCCGGCCGCACCGAGGTCGTCGCCTGCCGGCCCTGGCTCATCGCGGAGATCGAAGCGGTGCGGCCGCAGGTCATCGTGTGCCTGGGTGCCACCGCCGCACAGTCGTTGCTGGGCAACACTTTTCGGGTGTCCACCCAGCGCGGCCAGCAGTTGCGGTTGCCCTCATCGGTCGACGTGCACGTGGAGCCCGCACCGACCGTGGTCGCGACGGTACATCCCTCGGCGGTGTTGCGCGACCGCAGCGACCGACACGACGAGGTCTACAAGTCGTTCGTCGACGACCTGCGCAGTGCGGGTTCGGGCGTCACCAAGCGCGGCTGAGGCCCGAACCCGCCCGCGGGTCAACTCTTCTTGTGCGGCAAGAACTCCTGCGCCTTGGTCTTGAGGCCGACCTTGACGAAGCCCACCCGGTCCTCGTCACCGGAGAGCACCGCCGCGGTCGCCGACTTGAACTGCTCCCACGTCGCGTGCGGCGGGATCGGCGGCATGTCGGGGTCGGTGTGCACGTCCAGCACCGTGGGACGGTCCGCCGACAGCGCGTTGCGCCAGGCGTCCGACAGTTCCTCCGGATCCTTGATCGCCATCGCGTTCAGGCCCAGGCTGGCGGCGAAGGCGGCAAAGTCGATATCCGGAAGATTCTGGGATTCAGCGAATTTCGGGGCGCCGGCCATGGCGCGCATTTCCCAGGTGACCTGGTTGAGGTCGTTGTTGTGCAGGATCGCGATGATCAGGCGCGGGTCTTTCCATTCGTTCCAGTACCGCTTGATCGTGATCAGCTCGGCCATGCCGTTCATCTGCATGGCGCCGTCACCGCTGAACACGATGACGGGCCGGTCCGGGTGGCCGAATTTCGCGCCGATCCCGTACGGAACCCCGGGGCCCATCGTGGCCAGCGTGCCCGACAGCGAGCCCCGCATGTTGCCGCGGAACCGCAGGTTGCGCGCGTACCAGTTGGCGGATGAGCCGGAATCGGCTGCGACGATGGCATTTTCGGGCAGCTGGGGCGACAGCTCGGAGAACAATCGCAGCGGGTTGACCGGGTTCGCGCTGACCATCGCCTCCTTGTCCATGGTCTCCCACCAGCGGGCCACGGTCTTCTCGATGCCCTCGCGCCAGGACCGGTCCTCCTTGCGGCGCAGGTGCGGGATCAGCGCCCGCAGCGCGGTCTTCGCGTCGGCGACGAGGTTGACCTCGTAGGGGTAGCGCATGCCGATCATCCGGCCGTCGACGTCGATCTGCACCGCGCGGGCCTGACCGAATTCGGGCAGGAACTGGGTGTACGGGAAGCTGGACCCGACCGTCAGCAGCGTGTCGCAGTCGCGCATCATCTCGTAGCTCGGCCGCGTCCCGAGCAGCCCGATCGAGCCGGTGACCCAGGGCAATTCGTCCGACAGGACGTCCTTGCCCAGCAGGGCCTTGGCCGCTCCCGCGCCAAGCAGGTCGGCGACCTCGGCCAGCTCTTCGTGGGCTCCGCGCGCGCCGGTACCCACCAGGATGGCGACCTTCTTGCCGGCGTTGAGGACGTCGGCCGCCCGTGCGATGGCGGTGTCGTCGGGCGCGATCTCCGGGTACTCGATGCCGAGGCTGGAGGGCACCATCTTGAACGCGTGCTCGGGCGGCGAGTACGGCAGCTCCTGGACGTCGCTGGGGATGATCAACGCGGTCGGGGCCCGTTGGGTCATCGCTATCCGGATGGCGCGGTCGAGCACGTTGGGCAATTGTTCGGGGACGGTGACCATTTGGACGTAGTCGCTGGCCACGTCCTTGAAGAGGTTCAGCAGGTCGACCTCCTGCTGATAGTTTCCGCCCATCGCGCTGCGGTTGGTCTGGCCGACGATGGCCACCACCGGGACGTGGTCGAGCTTGGCGTCGTAGAGGCCGTTGAGCAGATGGATTGCTCCGGGGCCGGATGTGGCCGCGCAGACCCCGACCCGGCCGGTGAATTTCGCGTAGCCGACCGCCTCGAAGGCGCTCATCTCCTCGTGGCGCGACTGGATGAATTTGGGTTTGTTGTCCGCGCGGCCCCACGCGGCCAGTAGCCCGTTGATGCCGTCGCCGGGATACCCGAATACATGTTCAACGCCCCACGCCCGCAAGCGCTCCAGCAAATAATCGGAAACCTCTTTTTTGGACATGTTTTCCCTCCTCGGCAGACGGTTCTACTGTGCTGGCGGGTGGGCGTGTGTGGCTATTGTTTGAACCACCTGCATGGCACCGCCGACGGTGCGCGCGCCCACCGAGCGCGGCTCCCGCTGACGGGCGTGACATATGCAGGCTGCCACCGCATGGGCGGCTTCGGCACTTCCCACCCGAGCCGTATTACCCGGATCGGGCCGTGTTATTCGCCGAAACGACGCCGGCGGGGCCGACTCTCAGCCAGTTTTCAGCTGACGAGTGTGCAACGGCGCCCGGCGGCGCGACCGGAACGGTCGGCGCCGGGATCAAAAGCCTTGTGGCACACCGTTTCCGAGGTAACCCAGGCCCGCTTCACGCACCGCGGCCGGATCCAGCGAGTTTCTGGCATCGATGACGACGGCCAGCGGCGCGTCCTGCGCGATGACCTGCCAGTCGAGCCCGCGGAATTGCGGCCATTCGGTCAGCACGACGATCGCGTCGGCGGCCTTGGCGGCGCGATAGGGGTCGTCGACCGCCGTCACCCCGCTTTGCTGCAAGACGGTGGGATCGATGTTGGGCAATTGCGGGTCAAAACCCACCACCTGGGCGCCGGCCGCAGTGAATTCTTCGCATGCGGCCAGCGCAGGCGAGTCGCGAGTGTCGCTCGTGGCGGCCTTGAACGTGAGGCCCAAAGCGGTGATCCGACAGCCCGACAACGGTCGGCCAAACGTTTGCCGCAGGGCGGTGACGATCCGTTGCGCCTGCCCGGTATTGGTGCGCCGGGCCGCTTCGACCTCCGCGAAGGAAACCTCGTGCCGGTGTGCGATGTGCACCAGCGCCGCGGTGTCCTTCGGCAGACACGAACCGCCCCAACCGGGGCCCGGGCGCAGGAACTCCGGCCCGATGCGCCGATCGGCGCCCATGCAGCAGGTCACGTCGTTGATGTCGGCGCCCACCCGCGCGGACAGTGCCGCCAGCGAATTCGCGTAGGACAGCTTGACCGCGAGGAAGGCGTTGCTGGCGTACTTGGCGAGCTCGGCACTCTCGGGGCTCATGCGCAGCACGCGGTGCGCGGTGAAACCGTACGACTGCTGTACCAGTTGGGCCGCCAGTTCATCGTCGGTGCCGATCACCAGTCGGTCCGGATGACTGAAATCGTCGACGGCGCGCCCCTCGCGGAGGAACTCCGGAGTGGAAACGACACGAATGCCCTTGTGGCAGAGCCGCCGCCCCATGAGGGAGGTGGTACCGACCGGCACGGTGGACTTCAACGCGACGATGGCCCCGCGCCGCAGCACACCGCTGAGGCCGTCGACCACCGATTCGACGGCGCCCAGGTCCGCGGCACCGTCGGCGGCGCTGGGGGTGGGGACGCAGACGAACACGACGTCCCGGTCGGCCAACGCGGCGAAGTCGGTGCTGAAACTCAGCGTGCCGCGCGCGAGTCCGTCGCTCAGCAATTCGGTCAGTCCGGGTTCATCGATGACCGAGACCCCGGTGGCGAGTTTGCGCACCCGGTGCGGGTCGGCGTCCACCGCAACGGTATTCAGTCCTTGCCCGGCCACACAGACCGCGGTGGTCAAACCGACGTAACCGACGCCCACCACACCGACGAGAGGCTTGCTGCTCATGCCGTCTCGCCCAGGACATCGTGGCTTGCGGACAGCACCCGGTCGACGGTGATCGACAGCAGGCCCTCGTCGGGCACCGCGGCATGGGGGTCGCCGCTGCGGCCCGCCCACAGCGCGGCGTGCGGCGCGGGCCCGCGCGGGCCCCAACGACGGGGCGAGGTGGGGCCGAACAGCACCACCGACGCGGTTCCGGTCGCGGCGGCCAGGTGCGCCACACCGGTGTCACCGCAGATGACCAGCCGGCTGTCGCTGATCAACGCGGTCAGCGCGGGCAGGTCGAGCAGTCCGGACACGACGGCGGTGCGCGGCAACCGGGCGGCGCTGGCGACGGCGTGGGCCAGGTCGAATTCGCTCGGCGATCCGGTGACGACGATGTCGTAGCCCTCGTCGCGCAATGCTGCGGCCACCGCGGCGAACCGTTCCGGTGGCCACTGCCGCGCCGGCGCCGACGCGCCGGGATGGATCACGACGGCCCCGGTCTGGTCGCGGGGAAGCGGTGGGCGCGGTAGCAGCGTGTCGGTCAAATCGCAAGGGATTCCGGCCCATTCGAGCAAGGCGCACCACCGGTGCATCTCGTGCAGATCGGCGCGCCAGCGCGGGCCCGCCACGCCGGGATGGCAACGGTGACAATGACTGATCACCGACTGTGGTTCCCAGGCCAGCAGGTGCTCGATGCTCTGCGGTCCGCAGCCATGCAGGTTGATCGCCAGCGCCGGCGGGCCCCCCAGCGGCTGGACGTCGCCCAG
>NZ_LZLU01000188.1:0-5905 GCF_001673415.1 Mycobacterium sp. 1165196.3
CGCCGCGCGCGGCCAGGGCCGCAGCCACGCCGTGGCGCTGGCCGAGCAGGGCGCCGACATCATCGCCGTCGACATCTGCGCCGACCTCGAGGCGATCCCCTACGCCCTGGGGACCGAATCCGAGCTCGCCGAGACCGTACAGCTGGTCCAGGCGGCCGGTCGCAAGGCGGTGTCCGTCGCCGCGGACGTCCGCGACCTCCAGGCGCTGCAGGCCGGGGTGCAGGCCGGCGTCGACGAGCTCGGCGACATCGACATCGTCGTCGCCAACGCCGGGGTGGTGGCCATCGGCGTCACCGACCCCGAGTCCGAACCGGTGTTCAACACGATCGTCGACACCAACCTCAAGGGTGTGTGGCACACGCTGCTGGCGACGGTGCCCTCGATCGTGCGCAAGGGCCGGGGCGGCTCGGTGGTGCTGGTCAGCTCGTCACAGGGCCTGACCGGCCGCGGTGGCGACGGCAGCGCGGCGATGTTCGCCTACGCCGCGTCCAAACACGGTGTGGTGGGGTTGATGCGCTCGGCGGCGAATGCCTATGCGCCGCACAAGATTCGGGTCAATTCGATCCACCCGAGCGGGGTTGCGACGCCGATGATCCTCAACGATTTCGTGGTGAACCGGATGCTGGAGAACCCCAACCCGGCCCTGTCGCAGACGCTGCTACCCGACGTGCCGCTGGTCGAGGCGCAGGACGTCACCGAAGCGGTGCTCTGGCTTGCCGGGCCGCGATCGCGCTACATCACCGGCGCGGCGATCCCGGTGGACGCCGGCCACGTCGTCATGTGAACAACGGCTGCCGTCAGCCCCGGACGACCTTGCCGGCCTTGATGCAGGAGGTGCAGACGTTCAGGCGCTGCTTGTTGCCGCCCGGGCGGGTGACGACGTGCACGGTCTGAACGTTGGGGTCCCACCGGCGGCTGGTGCGGCGATGGGAGTGTGACACCGACTTACCGAAGCCGGGGCCTTTCCCGCAGATGTCGCACACAGCGGCCATTGTTCAAGCTCCTCAAATCTCGGGGGTCCGGCAATTCGGCCGGGACAGCCCAGGTTGCACCGGGCACACCTGAGGATACCGACTCCTCCGGCAACCACCAAAACGGTCGTCAGGGGCCGACCCTGCGGTTACGCGCGGTCGCGCCGGTTTGCTGTGCGCTGCAACCCTCTCGCATGGTCGACATGCAGTCGATCACAGTAGGGGCTTTGACCGGGGTGGATGGCGTGCCCGGTCGCTAGGATGACAGCGCCGCCGATGGTCGGCGCGGTCGCTGCCTGTGTCAGGCGCGGACGGCGCGTCGATTTGGCTGAAGTCTTCTTCCCGGCGGTGCCGGCCCGCGCGGAGCTGCGGATGAGGCTGGGAAGCAAATATCGGCAGGTTTGAGGGGAGTGCGCGGGGTGGTTGCGCGCGCCGAAAACACCGCCGGTCCAGCCCGCGTCGAAAGCCGGCGGGGCTCTCCGGTGGGCGTACGACGGTTGGTCTCGAGGTTGCGCCGGGTGGCGACGGCCTATCTGGTGGTGGCGGCGCTGGGCAGCGTCGCCATCGGAAGCACCTCGGTTAACTGCCCGACCGCCGTGGGCGGCCAGTACGGCGCCGGGCAGGGCGGGGCGGGCCCCAGGGCAGCGGCCGGTGCGACGTGGTGGTGGCAGCCCGATGCGCCTCGTCCTGCGGTGCAAGAGGCGGCGGCCGTGCGCGGCGGCATCCAGCTGCGGCAGGTCGCTTTCGACGGTCGGGAAGTGTGGCCCGACGGACCCGAGGCGATCCGCGGCTATCTCGAGGAGGCGCTGACCCGGATCGGGGTCACCGACGCGGCGGCCCGTGGTCACTGGATCGAGGGCATGATGACCATCGCTGATCACGAGTCGCAGTTTCATTCGGGTGCGATCAACCTGTCGGACAGCAACGCCTATGGGCCTTCCCAGCTCGACGGCGGCCCGCTGCACGCCACGCGGGGCCCGTGGCAGGTGATGCCGGATACCTTCGCGGCCTTTCACCAGCCCGGGACGTCGAACTCGGCGTGGGATCCGGTGGCCACTGCGTGCGCGTCGATGAACTATCAGATGAGCCGCTACGGCGTCAGCCGCGACGGCAGCAATGAGCGCATGTTGGTGGGCCAGGCCAATCCCGGTATCCGGCAGGGCTATTAAACCCGCCTGCGATACCTTCTTGGCCGGAAAATGTGGCGTCGAGGACTACCTCGACCAAATACGTCCGCTACTGTTCGATCTTCCTCAACGGCGCAGAGCAACTGAGCGCAGCGGCTCCGGCGCCCGGCTACGCTGGCGCCCACCGGGGGACTGGTGCGGAGGAGGTGGGTCACACTGGGCACTGCGGATACGTCGCAGGATCGTCTCCTGGACGCGACCACCCTGCGCGACTGGGCGCACACCGCCGTCAGCGACCTGATCACGCACATCGACGAAATCAACCGGCTCAACGTCTTCCCCGTCGCCGACTCCGACACCGGCGCCAACATGCTGTTCACCATGCGTTCCGCCCTGGCAGAGGCCAACGCGGGCGCCGAGGCCGGATCGGGCTGCGTGGCGCGGGCCGCGGCGGCGCTGTCGGCCGGCGCGCTGAACGGCGCCCGCGGCAATTCCGGCGTGATCCTGTCGCAGATCCTGCGGGGCCTCGCCGACGTCACCGCGACCGCGGCCGCCGATGCCGGGGGTGAGCTGTCGCACATCGACGTCGCGATCCTCGGTGCGGCGCTGCAGCGCGGCGTGGAGCTCGTCATCAGCTCGATGGGCGGTGAGGAGATCCCCGGGACCATCGTCTCGGTCCTGCGGGCGGCCGCCCACGCCGTCGCGCAGTGCGCCCGGGCCGGGGACGGTCTGGTGCCGGCGGTCATCGCGGCCGGTGACGCGGCGGTGGTCGCCCTGGAGAAGACGCCCGAACAACTCGACGTGCTCGCCGACGCCGGCGCCGTGGACGCCGGCGGGCGCGGACTGCTGGTCCTGCTGGACGCGCTGCGCTGCACCATCACCGGGCAGGCTCCCGCCCGCACGGTGTACGAGCTGTCGCCGCGGGAACTGCAACCGGAGTCGTCCGCGCAGCGCCCGGCGCCCCACTTCGAGGTGATGTACCGGCTGGACGACTGCGAGCCCGCGGCGGCGGACAGGCTGCGGGATCGGTTGGGGGAGTTGGGCGATTCGGTGGGCATCGCGTCGGCGCCGTCGTCGGCGCAGCGCACGTACTCGGTCCACGTGCACACCGACGACGCCGGCGCCGCCGTGGAAGCGGGCCTGGCGGCCGGGCGGCTGAGCCGCATCGTCATCTCGGCGCTGAGCTCGGGCGCCCCGGGCCTGCCCGCCGGCGGCTGGACGCGGGAGCGCGCCGTGCTGGCGGTGGTCGACGGGGACGGCGCCGCCGAGCTGTTCGCCGGAGAGGGCGCCAGCGTGCTGCAACGCGAACCGACCGGGCACGATCCCGTCACCAACATCAGCGCGCACCAATTGATGCGGGCCATCGTGGACACCGGCGCCGCACAGGTGATGGTGCTGCCCAATGGCTACGTGGCGGCCGAGGAGTTGGTGGCCGGTTGCACCGCGGCGATCGGCTGGGGCATCGATGTGGTGCCGATCCCGACCGGCTCGATGGTGCAGGGGCTGGCCGCGCTGGCCGTGCACGAAACCGACCGGCAGGCGGTGGACGACGGCTACACCATGGCCCGCGCCGCCGGTGCGGCGCGGCACGGCTCGGTGCGCATCGCGACCGAAAGCGCGCTGACCTGGGCGGGGCGCTGCCGGCCCGGCGACGGCCTGGGCATCGCGGGCGACGAGGTGCTGATAGTGGCCGCTGATGCGGTCGGGGCGGCGATAGGCCTGCTCGACCTGCTGCTGGCCTCGGGCGGCGACCTGGTGACGGTGCTGCTGGGCGCCGGCATCGACGGCTCCGATGCCAATGCCGGCGCGCTCGGCGACATTCTGGAAGAACACATGCACGACCACCACCCCGGGACCGAACTGGTCACTTACCGCACCGGCCACCACGGTGACGCGCTGCTGATCGGGGTCGAGTAGCGATGGTGTCGCTGGGCGACCGGCTGGACTTCGTGGTGGGAGCCAAGGCCGCCGAATCGCTCGACGAGGTCTTCGGCATCCGCACCGTCGACGCCCTGCTGCGCCACTATCCGCGCAGCTATACGGAGGGCGCCTCGCGGTGGGGCTCCGACGACGAGCGGCCCGAAACGGGCGAGCACATCACCATCATCGACACGATCGCCGAAACCGAGACGTTTCCGATGAAGAAGAACCCGAAGAAGCTGTGCCACCGCATCACCCTCGGCTCGGGCCGCAGCAAGGTGACCGCGACGTTCTTCAACGCGAACTACTTGAAGAAGGACCTGACCAAGGGCACCAAGGTGATGCTCTCCGGGGAGGTCGGGTTCTTCCGGAACGTCATGCAGCTGACGCACCCGGCGTTCCTCATCGTCGACTCGCCGGACGGACGCAACCGCGGGACGCGGTCGCTGAAGAACATCGCCAACGCCTCGGGCGCCACCAGCGGCGAAGAATTGCTGGACGCCTACGAACGCCATTTCTTCCCGATCTATCCCGCCAGCACGAAATTGCAGAGCTGGGACATCTTTTCGTGCGTGCGCCAGGTGCTCGACGTGCTCGACCCGGTGCCGGATCCGTTGCCCGAGGAGTTGCGCGCGAAATTCGGCCTGATCTCCGAGGACCAGGCATTGCGCAACATCCATCTCGCCGAGAGCGAGCCGCGGCGGCAGCGGGCCCGCGAGCGCCTGACCTTCGACGAAGCCGTCGGTCTGCAGTGGGCGCTGGTGGCCCGCCGCCACGGTGAACTGTCGGAGTCGGGACCGCCGGCGCCGCCGCGCCCGGACGGCTTGGTCACACAACTGTTGGGGCGCTTGCCCTTCGAGTTGACCGCGGGGCAGCGCGAGGTGCTCGGCGTGCTGTCCGAGGGGCTCGCGGCGAGCCGGCCGTTGAACCGGCTGCTGCAGGGCGAGGTGGGTTCGGGCAAGACGATCGTCTCGGTGCTGGCGATGCTGCAGATGGTGGACGCCGGATATCAGTGTGCGCTGCTGGCGCCGACGGAAGTGCTTGCCGCGCAACATCTCCGATCGATCCGCGATGTGCTCGGCCCGTTGGCGATGGCCGGGCAGCTGGGTGGCGCCGATAACGGCACCCGGCTGGCGCTGCTGACCGGTTCGATGACCGCCGCGCAGAAAAAGCAGATCCGCGCCGAGATCGCCGGCGGTGAGGTCGGCATCGTCGTGGGCACCCACGCCCTGCTGCAGGACGCGGTGGAATTCGACAACCTGGGCATGGTGGTGGTCGACGAGCAACACCGCTTCGGTGTCGAGCAGCGAGATCAGCTGCGCGCCAAGGCCCGTCCCGGTGTGACACCGCACCTGCTGGTGATGACCGCCACGCCGATACCGCGTACCGTCGCGCTCACCGTGTACGGGGATCTGGAAACCTCGACGCTGCGCGAACTTCCGCGTGGGCGCCAGCCGATCACCAGCAACGTCATCTTCGTCAAGGACAAGCCCGCGTGGCTCGGCCGGGCCTGGCAGCGGATAGCCGAGGAGGTCGCCGCCGGCCGTCAGGCCTACGTGGTGGCGCCGCGCATCGACGAGAGCGACGATCCGGGCGATGAGCAGAACGCCAAGGCGCCGGAGACCGCCGAGGGTCTGTACGCCCGGCTGCGCTCCGGGGAGTTGGCGAACCTGCGGCTGGGCCTGATGCACGGGCGGCTGTCCGCCGAGGAGAAGGACGCCGCCATGGCGGCCTTCCGGGCCGGTGATGTCGATGTGCTGGTGTGCACCACCGTCATCGAGGTGGGCGTCGACGTCCCCAACGCCACCGTGATGCTGGTGATGGACGCCGACCGGTTCGGGATCAGTCAGTTGCACCAGCTGCGCGGCCGGATCGGCCGTGGCCAGC
>NZ_LZLU01000189.1:0-876 GCF_001673415.1 Mycobacterium sp. 1165196.3
ACTTCCACAGCTCGGCCAGCGACACCATCACCGCGAAGAGCACCGGCTGCACAACGTCGACGCGGTCCAGGCTCGCAGCGCCGGGCGCGGCGCGAAGCACGTCGGTCAGCGACCAGTCGACGAATTCGGCGAAGGCCTCTTCACACTCCCGGATCTGCTGTGCGAATACCGGTGCGGTGTCCAGCAATTCGATTGCCATGCCCAGCCATTGCGAGCCCTGGCCGGGGAAGACGAACACCGTCTTGCCCGCCGGTGTCGCGGTGCCCCGGATGACCGATCCGGTCGGGTCGTCGTTCGGCATCAGCGGCACCAACGCGCACGTCATCGTCGAGGCCGCCCCGGCCGAACCGGTGCGGGAGGCCGGCCCGGCGCGGGCGGTGGTCCCGTGGGCGGTGTCGGCGAAGTCCCCGGCGGCGTTGGCCGCGCAGGCGGCCCGGCTGGCCGAATACGTTCGCGCGCACGATGATCTGGACGTCGCCGACATCGGGTGGTCATTGGCGGGCCGCGCGACGTTCGAGCACCGGGCCGTCGTGGTGGGCGGTGACCGTGACCGGCTGCTCGCCGGGCTGGACGAGCTGGCCAACGACGACCCGACCGGATCGGTCATCCGGGGCACCGCGACACCGGCGGGCAAGACGGTGTTCGTCTTCCCCGGCCAGGGCTCGCAATGGCTGGGCATGGCAATCGAATTGCTGGACACCGCACCGGTATTCGCACAGCAGATCCGGGAGTGTGAAGAGGCCTTCGCCGAATTCGTCGACTGGTCGCTGACCGACGTGCTTCGCGCCGCGCCCGGCGCTGCGAGCCTGGACCGCGTCGACGTTGTGCAGCCGGTGCTCTTCGCGGTGATGGTGTCGCTGGCCGAGCTGTGGGCCT
>NZ_LZLU01000190.1:0-9677 GCF_001673415.1 Mycobacterium sp. 1165196.3
GCGGCGGGCGGAGGAGCTGGGCAATGCAACTTGGGCGTGGTCGGGACCGAAGGCTCAGGCCGTTTTGGCGATCCACTCCGTGGTGAAGCGCTGCTCGGCGGCGACCAGTTCGGCCAGCCGGGTGCCGATGATGTTCTCCAACTTGCCGCCGATGATCGGGACGCGCACCTGGACGGTGGCGCGGAACGTCAGCCGGGCACCGCCGGTCTCTTCGATGGGCTCCAGGACGGCGGTGCCGGCGAGGTTCACCGGCGCATCCACGATCGATCCCACCACCGACCCCGTCGCCGCCCCGCCGGTGACCGGCCCCCACGTCTCCTCGCGCCGGATGCGCAGGTCACCGCTGTGCAACTGGGTGACCATGCCCGGCAGCTTGTCGCTGCGGATCACCTGCAGCGTGACGACCTCGACGGTGTCCTCGTCCCCGGACTCCCCGCCGACCCGCATCGACTCCAGCGTGGCGAGGTCCACACCGGACCCGGCCAGCCTGGCCCGCCAGTACTCCTCGTCGGTGAAGGCGCGATGAACCTCGTCAACACTGCCGTCGTAATCGGCCGACAAGTCGAATGAACGCGGCATAGCAGGTCAGGCTACCGTTACGGGCCATGAAATCCAGCGGTGCCGGTGCGGAGTTCGCCGGCGCGGCGGTGGCCGACGCGGTGCCACTGGCGCCACTGACCACCCTGCGGGTCGGACCGACCGCGCGCCGCGTGATCACCTGCACCACCAGCGAGCAGGTGGTCGCCACGTTGCGGCAGCTGGACGCCGAAACCGCTGGCGGGCAACGCGACCCGGTGCTGGTCTTCGCCGGCGGCTCCAACCTGGTGATCTCCGACGGCCTGACCGACCTGACCGCGGTGCGGCTGGCCAATGACGGCATCACCGTCGAGGGCAACCTGGTCCGTGCGCAGGCGGGCGCGGTGTGGGACGACGTCGTGCTCACCGCGATCGAGCACGGCCTCGGCGGGCTGGAATGCCTGTCCGGCATCCCCGGCTCGGCCGGGGCCACCCCGGTTCAGAACGTCGGCGCCTACGGCGCCGAGGTCTCCGACACCATCACCCGCGTCCGGGTGCTCGATCGCGCGAGCGGGCAGGTGCGCTGGGTGCCGGGTGACGAGCTGGGCTTCGGCTACCGCACCAGTGTGTTCAAACGCGCCGGCAGTGGACTCGAAATGCCTTCCGTCGTACTGGAAGTGGAGTTCGCGCTGGACGCGTCCGGGCGCAGCGCGCCGCTGCGCTACGGCGAGCTGGCCGCCGAGTTGAACGTGGCCGGCGGCGAGCGCGCCGACCCGCGGGCCGTCCGCGACGCGGTGCTGTCGCTGCGGGCGCGCAAGGGCATGGTGCTCGACGCGGCCGACCACGACACCTGGAGCGTGGGCTCCTTCTTCACCAACCCGGTGATCGCCCCGGACGCCTACGAGCGGTTGGCCGCCGCCGTCGACGGGCCGGTGCCGAACTACCCCGCGCCCGACGGCGTCAAGCTGGCCGCCGGCTGGCTGGTGGAGCGGGCCGGATTCGGCAAGGGCTACCCGGATCCGGGGCCGGACGGCCTCGAACAGCCCTGCCGGCTATCCACCAAGCACGCGCTGGCGCTGACCAACCGCGGCGGCGCCAGCTCACAGGACGTGATAGAGCTGGCTAGAACGATCCGCGACGGCGTCCAGGCTGTGTTTGGCATCACATTGGTCCCCGAGCCCGTCCTGCTTGGCTGCAGGCTGTAGCCGCAAATTTCGCCGACGCGTGCCCGGGCCCGTTTTGTCGCGGCCGGGCTGGCCGATTTTCCCCGGTATCTTTGATTTTCGTGACCCCGTCCAGCGCCCCGCGGCCGTTCAACCGGCGTGCGGCTTTGGCGACCCTGGGACTGGGTGTGTTCGCCCCCAACGTCTTGGCCGCCTGCGGCGGCACGACGGCCAAACAGGCCGAGAAGAAGGAACAGCCGGCACCGCAGCTCAAGTACCAGCCCGCCAACGCGACCGAGAACGTGGTGCCGATCGCCCCGGTCAGCGTCGAGGTGAGCGACGGCTGGTTCCAGCACGTCGCGTTGTCCAATTCGTCGGGCAAGGCCGTCGCGGGCGCCTTCAATCAAGACCGCACCGTCTACACGACCTCCGAGCCGCTCGGCTACGACCAGACGTACACGTGGAGCGGCTCGGCCGTCGGGCACGACGGCAAGGCGATCCCGGTGGCCGGCAAGTTCACCACGGTGTCTCCAACCAAGAAGATCGGGGGCGCCTTCCAGCTCGCCGACGGCCAGACCGTGGGCGTCGCGGCGCCGATCATCATCCAGTTCGACGCGCCGATCACCGACAAGGCCGCCGTCGAAAAGGCGCTCACCGTCACCACGAACCCGCCCGTCGAGGGCAGCTGGGCCTGGCTGCCCGACGAGGCCGCCGGTGCGCGCGCGCACTGGCGGACCCGCGAGTACTACCCCGCGGGCACCACGGTCAACGTCGAGGCCAAGCTGTACGGTCTGCCGTTCGGCGACAGCGCCTACGGCGCCGAGGACATCTCGCTGAACATCCAGATCGGCCGGCGGCAGGTGGTCAAGGCCGAGGTTTCCTCGCACCGTATCCAGGTGATCCGCGACGAGGGCGTCATCATGGACTTCCCGTGCAGCTACGGCGAAGCCGACAAGGCGCGCAACGTCACCCGCAACGGCATCCACGTGGTCAGCGAGAAGTACGCCGACTTCTACATGTCCAACCCGGCGGCCGGCTACAGCCACGTGCACGAGCGCTGGGCGGTCCGGATCTCCAACAACGGCGAGTTCATCCATGCCAACCCGGCCAGCGCCGGCGCGCAGGGCAACACCAACGTCACCAACGGCTGCATCAACCTTTCGACGGGTGACGCCGAGCAATACTTCCAGTCGGCGATGTATGGCGACCCGGTCGAAGTCACCGGCAGCACGATCCAGCTGTCCTACTCCGACGGCGACATCTGGGACTGGGCCGTGGACTGGGACACCTGGGTGGCTATGTCGGCGCTGCCGCCGCCGACCGCGCGCCCGCCGTCAACCCAGATCCCGGTCACCGCGCCGGTCACGCCGTCCAACGCGCCGACCCTGTCCGGCACTCCGACCACGTCGACGTCACCGGCCGGCACCGCTACCCCTGGCGGTTAAAACGGGAGGTCGTCGCCTGATCGCGCGGCTTCATCACGATCAGGTCCAGATCGACGTGCGACGGCCGCGAGGCGACGAATCCGATCACCTCGGCCACATCCTCGGCCACCAGCGGGGTGATGCCGGTGTAGACGGCCTCCGCGCGTTGTTGGTCGCCGTCGAAGCGCACCAACGAGAATTCCGTCTCGACCGCGCCGGGCGCGATCTCGGTCAGCCGCACCGGCTTGCCCAATAGCTCGCCGCGCAGCGTGCGGTGCAGCGCTCCCTGGCCGTGTTTGGCCGCAGTGTATCCGGCGCCGCCGTCGTAAACCTCAAGTGCCGCAACGGAAGTGACGGTGATGATCAGCCCGTCGCCGGAGTCGATCAGCTTGGGCAACAGCGCGCGGGTGACCCGCAGCGTGCCGATGACGTTGGTCTCCCACATCCATCGCCAGTGCTCGAGGTCGGCGTCGGCGACCGGCGCCAGGCCCCGGGCGCCGCCGGCGTTGTTGACCAGAACGTCGACCCGGTCCACTTTGCTCGCCAATGTTTCAACCGCCGCCTCGTCTGTGACATCGGCCACAATCGCGGTACCGCCGATTTCACTGGCCAGGGCCTGAATCCGGTCGGATCGACGCGCCACCGCGACGACATGAAAGCCCTGCGCAGCCAGGATTCGGGCGGTTGCTGCACCGATCCCCGAGCTGGCCCCGGTGATTACTGCGACTCGTTCATTCCTGCCAGTTTTAACCATCGAAACAACCTTAATGAACGTGCTAGATTTTGCGTGTGCTCCTTAGCGCCCTGTCCAACACCACGACCACCGCGTGTCTTTGCGCGGCGGGTGCGTGTTGTTGCTGCGCACTTTGCCGCTCCTGACCCAGCCAGGTGTGGCCAAGACGGCCAGCAAAATTCGGACAAATAAGGACGCTCGTGCGCACGAATACCCTCACCCATACCCATCATTCGCCCAGCCGTGCCGTCGGGCACCTGCCGGGCCAAAAGGGCCACCGCTCGGTGCGCCGGCAGATCGTGCCGCCGGCGCTGAACATCCCCGACTCGGCGGCGGCCTCCGTCTTCCGGGCCGTCCGGCTGCGCGGCCCCGTCGGCCGCGACGTCATCGCCGGCGTCACCTCGCTGAGCATCGCCACGGTCAACCGTCAGGTCATCGCGCTCCTGGAAGCCGGCCTGCTCCGGGAACGCGCCGACCTCGCCGTCTCCGGCGCCATCGGCCGCCCGCGTGTGCCGGTGGAGGTCAACCACGAACCCTTCGTGACGCTGGGCATCCACATCGGTGCCCGGACCACCAGCATCGTGGCCACCGACCTGTTCGGCCGCACGCTCGACACGGTCGAAACCCCGACACCGCGTAACCCGGCCGGGCCCGCGCTGGCGACGCTGGCTGACAGCGCCCGCCGCTACCTGCGGCGCTGGCATCGCCGCCGGCCGCTGTGGGTGGGGGTCGCCATCGGTGGCACCGTCGACGGCGCCACCGGCCAGGTGGACCACCCCCGGCTGGGCTGGCGGCAGGCGCCGGTGGGGCAGGTGCTCGCCGACGCCCTGGGCCTGCCGGTATCGGTGGCCTCGCACGTCGACGCGATGGCCGGCGCCGAGCTGCTGCTGGGCATGCGGCGCTTCCTGCCGAGCTCGCCCACCAGCCTGTACGTCTACGCCCGTGAGACCGTGGGCTACGCGCTGGTGATCGGCGGGCGGGTGCACGTGCCGGCCAGCGGACCGGGCACCATCGCGACCTTGCCGGCGCAGTCCGAATTGCTCGGCGGCACCGGCCAGCTGGAGTCCACCGTCAGCGACGAGGCCGTCGTGGCCATCGCCCGCCAGCAGCGCATCCTGCCGTTCGCCCCGACCAACCGCGCCAGCGGCTCCGCCGCCGGCATCTCGGATCTGTTGCGGGTGGCCCGCGCCGGCAACCAGCAGGCCAAGGACCTGCTCGCCGAGCGGGGCCGCGTGCTCGGCGAGGCGGTGGCGTTGCTGCGCGACATGCTCAACCCCGACGAACTGGTGGTCGGCGGCCAGGCCTTCACCGAGTACCCGGAGGCAATGGAGCAGGTCGAGGCGGCGTTCCTGGAACGCTCCGTGCTCGGACCCCGCGACATCCGCCTCACCGCCTTCGGCAACCGGGTGCAGGAGGCCGGCGCGGGGACCGTCTCGCTGTCGGGGCTCTACGCCGACCCGCTGGGGGCGATGCGGCGCGCCGGGGCGCTCGATGCCCGGCTGCACGACGTGACTCGCGACGAGTCGTCCGCCTGACACGACGGGTGTGTCCAGCGCGCTTGGGCTGGCCGGCGAACCATCCTGTAAAGATGACAGGGTGCGCCACGATGACGTTTTCCGGCTGAACGAACCGCGCCGGGTCGCAGTGTTGGCGGTCCACACCTCACCACTGGCCCAGCCCGGTACCGGCGACGCCGGCGGGATGAACGTCTACGTGCTGCAAACCGCGTTGCACCTGGCGCGGCGGGGCATCGAGGTGGAGATCTTCACGCGGGCGACCGCCTCGGCCGACCCGCCGGTCGCGCGGGTGGCGCCCGGCGTGCTGGTGCGCAACGTGGTGGCGGGCCCCTTCGAGGGCCTGGACAAATACGACCTGCCCACCCAGCTGTGCGCGTTCGCGGCCGGGGTGTTGCGCGCCGAGGCGTCGCACGAGCCGGGCTATTACGACATCGTGCATTCGCACTACTGGCTGTCCGGTCAGGTCGGTTGGCTGGCCCGCGACCGCTGGGCGGTGCCGCTGGTGCACACCGCGCACACGCTGGCCGCGGTCAAGAACGCGGCGCTGGCCGAGGGGGATTCGCCGGAACCGCCGCTGCGCACGGTCGGCGAGCAACAGGTCGTCGACGAGGCGGACCGATTGATCGTCAACACCGATGACGAAGCCAGGCAACTGATCTCGATTCACCACGCCGACCCGGCCAGGATCGACGTCGTCCATCCCGGGGTAGATCTCGACGTGTTCCGCCCGGGCGATCGCCGGGCCGCCCGGACCGCGCTGGGGCTGCCGCTCGACGAAGACGTCGTGGCGTTCGTCGGCCGGATCCAGCCGCTGAAGGCGCCCGACATCGTGTTGCGCGCCGCCGCGAAACTGCCCGGGGTGCGCATCGTGGTGGCCGGCGGGCCCTCGGGTAGCGGTTTGGCCTCCCCGGACGGGTTGGTCCGGCTGGCCGACGAACTCGGCATCACCGAGCGCGTGACGTTCCTGCCCCCCCAGTCCCGCCCGAATCTGGCCACGTTGTTCCAGGCGGCCAATCTTGTTGCGGTGCCCAGTTATTCGGAGTCGTTCGGTCTGGTCGCCCTCGAGGCGCAGGCCTGTGGGACGCCGGTGGCCGCGGCCGCGGTCGGCGGGCTACCGGTGGCGGTGCGCGACGGCGTGACCGGCACGCTGGTGGCCGGCCACGACGTCGGGCGGTGGGCGGACGCGCTGGGCCGGCTGCTGCGTTTGCCTGCGCCGCACGCCGATGCGATGGGCCGGGCGGCCGCCGAGCACGCGGCCACGTTTTCCTGGGATCACACCACCGACGCGTTGTTGGCCAGCTACCGCCGCGCGATCCGCGAGTACACGACCGAGCGCCGCGGGGTGGGCGCATGAGCCCATCGGTAAGCCAGGTGATCGAGGATGCCCTGCAGGACAGTGGGTTGAACTACTCGAAACACGCTGGGGCGCATGGCGGTCTGCCCGGTCTGGTGGTGGAACTGCCCGGCGAGCGCAAGCTCAAG
The DNA here is from genome assembly GCF_001673415.1 of Mycobacterium sp. 1165196.3. NCBI lineage: Bacteria > Bacillati > Actinomycetota > Actinomycetes > Mycobacteriales > Mycobacteriaceae > Mycobacterium > Mycobacterium sp. 1165196.3. The sequence continues at coordinate 6,836 of NZ_LZLU01000190.1, forward strand.
ACCAACACCATCCTCAGCATCGGCGAGCATTCGGTGCGGGTGGAGGCCTTCGTGTGCCGCAAGCCCGACGAGAACCACGAAGGCGTCTACCGCTTCCTGCTCAAGCGCAACCGCCGCCTCTACGGCGTGGCCTACACGCTCGACAATGTCGGGGACATCTATCTGGTGGGGCGCATGTCGCTGGCTTCGGTGGACGCCGACGAGCTCGACCGGGTGCTCGGGCAGGTGCTCGAAGCGGTGGATGCGGACTTCAATACGTTGCTGGAGTTGGGGTTTCGCTCGTCGATCCAGAAGGAGTGGGAGTGGCGGGTGTCGCGCGGTGAGTCGCTGAAGAACCTGCAGGCGTTCGCCCATTTGATCGACGACGACGAAGACGACGATGCAGAGCGCGAAGCGCGATGGTGAGGAGTCGAGCATCGGGTCACGAAGACGACGATGCAGAGCGCGAAGCGCGATGGTGAGGAGTCGAGCATCGGGTCACGAAGACGACGATGCAGAGCGCGAAGCGCGATGGTGAGGAGTCGAGCATCGGGTCACGAAGACGACGATGCAGAGCGCGAAGCGCGATGGTGAGGAGTCGAGCATCGGGTCACGAAGACGACGATGCAGAGCGCGAAGCGCGATGGTGAGGAGTCGAGCATCGGGGCACGAAGACGACGAATAGGGCCGTGAGAGACTGACCGGCATGGGTGACACCGCCACGCTGGTACTGCTTCGCCACGGCGAAAGCGAATGGAATTCGCTGAACCTGTTCACCGGTTGGGTCGACGTCGGCCTCACCGACAAGGGTCGGACCGAGGCCGTGCGCAGCGGCGAGCTGCTGATCGAGAACAACCTGTTGCCCGACGTCCTCTACACGTCGCTGCTGCGCCGGGCCATCTCCACCGCGCATCTCGCGCTGGACGCGGCCGACCGGCTGTGGATCCCGGTGCGGCGCACCTGGCGGCTCAACGAACGCCATTACGGGGCGCTGCAGGGGCTGGACAAGGCCGAGACGAAGGCCCGCTACGGCGACGAGCAGTTCATGGCCTGGCGGCGCAGCTACGACACGCCGCCCCCGCCCATCGAGAAGGGCAGCACCTACAGCCAGGACACCGATCCCCGTTACGCCGACATCGGCGGCGGCCCGCTCACCGAGTGCCTGGCCGATGTGGTCGTGCGCTTCCTGCCCTATTTCACCGACGTCATCGTCCCGGATCTGCGCAGCGGCAAGACGGTGCTGATCGTGGCGCACGGCAACTCGCTGCGGGCCCTGGTCAAGCACCTCGATCGGGTGTCCGACGACGAGATCGCCGGGCTCAACATCCCGACCGGCATCCCGCTGCGCTACGACCTGGACGCTGACCTGCGGCCGGTGGTTGCCGGCGGCACCTATCTGGACCCGGAGGCGGCCGCCGCGGGCGCCGCCGCGGTGGCCAACCAAGGGGACGGCTGAGCTGGGCCTGCCCGCGCCGATCCGCGAGATAAAGGCGATTTAGCCAAACATCGCGTGAACGGGAGCGGAACACCTGTTGCGCAAGGTGTGACTTGTCCGATTTTGGCCTCGTTGCGCTAGGGCAGCGTTCAGGAAGATTTGTAGGATTTGCTATGTGACTGTGTTCTCGGCGCTGTTGCTGGCCGGGGTTTTGTCCGCGCTGGCGCTGGCCGCGGGGGTGCTGGTCGGGACCCGGCTGTCACCGCGGACGGTGCAGCGCCGCCAGCGGGTCGGCACCGAGTGGACCGGGATCACCGTCGCGCAGATGCTGCAACGCATCGTGGCGCTGATGCCGCTGGGCGCGGCGGTGGTGGACGTCCACCGCGACGTCGTCTACCTCAATGAACGGGCCAAGGAGCTGGGCCTGGTGCGCGACCGTCAACTCGATGACCAGGCCTGGGAGGCGGCGCAGCAGGCCCTGACCGGCGTCGACGTCGAATTCGACCTGCAGCCGGCGAAACGGTCGGGTGGCCGGTCGGGGCTCTCGGTGCACGGGCAGGCGCGGTTGCTCAGCGAAGAAGACCGCCGGTTCGCGGTGGTCTTCGCCCACGATCAGTCCGATTACGCGCGGATGGAGGCCACCCGGCGCGATTTCGTGGCCAACGTCAGCCACGAGCTCAAGACCCCGGTGGGCGCCATGGCCCTGCTCGCCGAGGCCCTGCTGGCGTCGTCGGACGACTCCGAGACCGTGCGGCGGTTCGCCGAGAAGGTGCTCGTCGAGGCCAACCGGCTCGGCGACATGGTCGCCGAGCTGATCGAGCTGTCCCGGCTGCAGGGCGCCGAACGGCTGCCCAACGTCATCGAGGTCGACGTCGACGAGGTTGTCAGCGAAGCGATTTCGCGGCACAAGGTGGCGGCCGACAACGCCGACATCGAGGTTCGCACGGACGCGCCCAGCGGTTTGCGGGTGCTGGGTGACGAAACGCTGTTGGTCACCGCGTTGGCCAACCTGGTGTCCAACGCCATCGCCTATTCGCCGCCGGGTTCGCCGGTGTCGATCAGCCGCCGTCGCCGCGGGGAGAACATCGAGATCGCGGTGACCGACCGCGGCATCGGGATCGCCCTGGAAGATCAGGAACGGGTTTTCGAGCGGTTCTTCCGCGGGGACAAGGCCCGCTCACGGGCTACCGGCGGCAGCGGGCTGGGCCTGGCCATCGTCAAGCACGTCGCGGCCAACCACAACGGCAGCATCGGCGTGTGGAGCAAGCCGGGCACCGGATCGACGTTCACTCTTTCGATCCCGGCGGCCAGGGTGTCTCATCAAGACGATGGTGAATCCGAGCAATCGCAGGGCCGCGACGTGCGGCCCAACCGCTCACAACGAGAGGAAGAACTAAGTCGATGACCCGCGCGTATGACGATGCACCA
>NZ_LZLU01000191.1:0-28823 GCF_001673415.1 Mycobacterium sp. 1165196.3
AGCGCGAGATGCTGGCCCGCATCCAGGTGCCGTACCGGGTGATCGATGTCGCCGCGGGCGATCTCGGGTCGTCGGCCTCCACGCGGTAGACCTCGTCGGCGTGGGCGCCCAGGAACCCGGTGCCGGCCATCACCTCGGGGCGCACCAGCACCGGCGGGATCATCGGGATGAAGCCGTTCTCGACGGCCAGCCGCAACGCCAGCTGCAACAGGCCCAGCTGGAGCAGCGCACCCTTGCCGGTCAGGAAGTAGAACCGCGACCCGGACACTTTGGCCCCGCGCTGCATGTCGATCAGCCCGAGTGACTCACCGAGCTCCAGGTGGTCCTTCGGGTCGTCGATCGCCGCGGGCTCGCCGACCACGTCGAGCACGGCGAAGTCGTCCTCGCCGCCGGCGGGCACCCCGTCGATGACGACGTTGGAGATCGCCATGTGCGCCGCGGTGAACGCGGCCTCCGCGTCGGCCTGGGCGGCTTCGGCGGCCTTCACCTGCTCGGCCAGTTCCTTGGCGTGCGCCAGCTTGGCCGGGCGCTCCTCGGGAGAGGCCGCCCCGACGCTTTTGCTGGCGGACTTCTGTTCGGCCCGCAGCCCGTCGGCCGACGAGATCGCGGCCCGGCGGGCGGCGTCGGCGGTCAACAGCGCGTCTACCAGCGCCGGATCCTCCCCACGACTGAGCTGGGAGCGGCGCACGGCATCGGGGTCTTCCCGGAGCAGCTTCAGGTCGATCACGGCCCTGAGACTACTTTCACCGGTTCGGGGCGGCTGGCGGCGCATCCACCGCGCAAAGTCGCAGGACTCACATCCGTAACTTTTGTCACCGGTCTCAGGCGCTCCTGTCAGAATGGAGCGGATGTCGCAAGCGCCCGAGAAGGAACTTTCGGAAGCCCGGGAAACCCGGGCGGTCGAGTCGTCCGAACAGCAGCCGTCGGCCTTCGGTTGGCCGCGCAGCCTGCAGGCCCGGGCGACCCGGCGCGCGCTGCTGCTCACCGCGCTCGGCGGCCTGCTGATCGCGGGGCTGGTCACCGCGATCCCGGTCGGCGGTCCCGGATCGGGTCGGTTCCTCGACAGCAGCCCGGTGCGCAGCACCGGAACCAAGAGCGACGCCGCCTTCAACCGGGCCGCCACCGGCGAGTGCTTGATGTGGCCGGAGACAACCCCCGAGTCGGCGAGGATCGTCAACTGCGGTGACGAGCACAAGTTCGAAGTCGCCGAATCGATTGACATGCGGACGTTCCCGGGCTCCGAATACGGGCCCAACGCCGCACCCCCGACGCACGCGCGCATCCAGCAGATCACCCAGGAGCAGTGCGAGGCCGCCGTCCGCACCTACCTCGGCCCCAAGTTCGATCCGAACAGCAAGTTCACCGTCAGCCTGCTGTGGCCCGGCGACCGGGCCTGGCGCCAGAACGGCGACCGCCGGATGCTGTGCGGCCTGCAGCTGCCCGGGATGAACAACCAGCAGCAGGCCTTCAAGGGCAAGGTCGCCGACGTCGACCAGTCCAAGGTGTGGCCGGCCGGCACCTGTCTGGGCATCGACTCGGCGACCAACCAGCCGACCGACGCGCCCGTCGACTGCGCGGCGCCGCACGCCATGGAGGTCACCGGCACGGTCAACCTGGCCGAGAAGTTCCCCGGTGGCCTGCCGGCCGAGCCCGACCAGGACGGCTTCATCAAGGATTCGTGCACCAAGATGACCGACGCGTACCTGGCGCCGGTCAAGCTGCGCACCACCACCTTGACGCTGATCTACCCGACGGTGCCGCTGGCCAGTTGGACGGCGGGCAGCCGCGAGGTGGCCTGCAGCATCGGCGCGACGCTGGGCAACGGCGGCTGGGCCACCCTGCTGAACAGCGCCAAGGGCCAGCTGCTGATCAACGGTCAACCGCCGGTACCGCCGCCCGACATCCCCGAGGAGCGGCTCACCATGCCGCCGATCCCGCTTCAGGTCCCGGCTCAGCCGCCGTCCACCCAGTCCGGCGCCGGCACCGGCTCGGCCCCGGAGATCCCGCCGAACAACCAACACCTGCCCGGCCAGCAGCCCGCGCAGCAACCCCAGCAGCAGGCCCCGCAGCAGCAGGCCCCGCAACAGCAGGCGCCGCCGGCGGACAACGGCGCCCCGCCGGCCAACCCGGCACCCGAGGCACCGGCGCCCGCACCGCCACCACCGGCGAATCCCGCACCCGAGGCACCGCCCGCCGCGCCCCCGCCGGGAGGCTAGGCGGGTGTCCGTCCGGATGGATCCGCAACGCTTCGACGAACTGGTCTCCGACGCCCTCGACCTCATCCCGCCCGAGCTGGCGGCCGCCATGGACAACGTCGTCGTGCTGGTCGAAGACCGCCATCCCGACGACGCCGAACTGCTCGGCCTGTACGAGGGCGTGGCGTTGACCGAACGTGACTCCGACTATTCCGGATCCCTGCCGGATGCCATCACCATCTACCGGGACGCGCTGCTGGACGCCTGCGAATCCGAGGACGAGGTCGTCGAGGAGGTGGCCATCACGGTGATCCACGAAATCGCTCACCACTTCGGCATCGACGACGACCGGCTGCACGAGCTGGGCTGGGCCTGAGAATCTGGCGCGGCGCCGTTTCGCCGGGCGCGGCATCCCGATTTTGTCCGCGACGGGTGCTATGAACTGACCTATGAGCATTGACTGCCGCGACTGTCGGGCAGGCTTAGATCACTGTCACGGCACCATCATTCGCCACGCGCTGCACCGGTCGGAATGCACGGAGCCGGATTGCTTCAGTCCCGAGCTGTTGCCGCACGCCTTCGTGATCGACTGCGACGCCGTCGGGTGCGTGTGCACCGAAGTGATCGCCCTGGCCGTCTGACGGGTCAACCCATCGGGTCGGCGCTGGACCGCACCGCGTCCGCGACCGGCGTCGCCTCTTCCTCCGGGTAGAACGGCGGGGTCAGCGTCCCCCAACGCACGCAACTCCACCGCCCGTCGGTGATCGGGGTGAGGGCCACCGACTGGGCGTTGTCCAGGTGGTTGTCCAGCGCGAACTCGGCGTCGACGCCGGCCAGCACCGCGGCGGCCAGCCGGATCGCCGCGCCGTGGCTGACGACGACGATGTCGCCGTGGAAGTCGCGGTCGTCGAGGTAACGCAGGCGCAGGTCGGTGAGCACCGGGACGTAGCGGTCCAGCACGTCGTTGCCGGTCTCGCCGCCGGGAAGCGCCACGTCGAGCTCGCCGTGATGCCACCGCTCGTAGATCGCATTGAACTCGGCGACCGCGTCGTCGTCGTTGCGGTTTTCCAGCCGCCCGACCTGGACCTCGTGCACGCCGGCCACCTCGATCGGGGGCACGGCGACCTGGCCGCCGATTACCTCGGCCGTCTGCGAGGCCCGGGTGGCCACCGAATGCGCGAGCATCGCCGGGCGCCCCGCCCCGCGGGCGAATGCCCGCGCCTGGTCGCGGCCCAACGGGGTCAGCTCCGCACCCGGCGGGCGGGTGTCGAGCCGGCGCTCGACGTTTCCGAATGACTGGCCGTGGCGCACCAGGATCAACCGGCCGCTCACCGCCGCGCTCCCCCGGCGGACTCGTCGCGCTTGCCGTCCAGCAGCTGCTGCAGCCAGCGCGCGGCCTCCTCGGCGGAGGGCGGCAACGCCCCGGCCGGCGAGCCGGTGGGCCAGGAACCGAGATAACGCACATCAGCACAACGACGGTGCAGCGCTTTGAGTGCCTCGGCCACGGCGTCGTCGTCGATATGGCCGACGCAATCGGCGAAGAAGCGGTAGATGCCGAGACCCGTTCTGGTCGGCCGGGATTCGATGCGGGTGAGGTCGATGCCGCGGACGGCGAATTCGGCGAGCGCGGCCAGCAGCGCGCCAGGCGCGTTGTCGATGCGCAACACGACCGAGGTGCGGTCGGCTCCGGTGCGGGCCGGCGGTGGGCCCGGCCGCCCGACCAGAAGGAAGCGGGTCCGGGCGTTGGATTCGTCGACCACACCCTCGGCCAGGGTGCCCAGGCCCCAATGCGCGGCGGCCAACGGCGAGGTCACCGCGGCGTCGACGCGTCCCTCGGCGACCTGCTGGGCGGCGTCGGCGTTGGAGTACGCCGGCCGCAGCGCGGCGTCGGGCAGATTGGCGGCCACCCACTGGCGCACCTGGGCCGCCGCCACACCGAAGGCCGCCAGCGTCCGCACGTCCGTGGCGCTGCGGCCCGGTTTGACGACGATGCTGAAGGCGATGTCCAGCGTGGTCTCGGCGAACACCTGCAGGGGTGAGCCGATGGCCAGGCTGTCCAGGGTCGGTGTCACCGAGCCGTCGATCGAGTTCTCGATCGGGACGCAGGCGTAGTCGGCGGTGCCGTCGCGCACGGCGTCCAGCGCCGCGGAGGTGCTTTCGACGGGCGCGGGTTGCACCCCGGCTGGGCCTTCGTCGGGAATGAGTCCCGCCGCGCTGATCTGTCGCAGCGCCGCCTCGGTGAACGTCCCCTCCGGACCGAGGTATGCGATGCGGGCCACGTCCCAACCCTAGCGGCGCGCGGACCAGAAAAGTCTTGCGACGTCACCCCGGGTGAGTTAACTTAGGCTTACCTAATCAAAGGATGAGAATGGTGTTACCGCTGAGCTGCCCTGCCCCGACGACCGCCGAACGGATCCGCAGCGCCTGTGTCCGCGCCAGCGGCGCGCTGCTGGCCATCGAGCACGACGACCCGGTCCCCACCCCCCTGCACCACCTGATGGACGACGGATCGGTTGCGCTGGCGCTTCCCGTCGAGCGGGAACGGGAATTGGTGCGCCCCATCTCGGGGTCCCAGGCGCTGCTGGAGCTGACCGACTACGCGCCCCTACCGCTGCGCGAACCGGTCCGCTCGCTGGTGTGGGTGCGCGGTCGCCTCCAAGAGGTACACCCGACGGAGATCCTCGACATGCTCGATCTGATCGCCGCCGAGTGCCCGAATCCCGCCCTGCTCGGCATCGACACCCCACGCTGCAGGCCCGGCGGCGGCGACGAGCCGCGCTACACCCTGTTGCGGCTCGAGATCGCCTCGGTGGTCGTCACCGACGCCACCGGCGCCGAGCCGGTCAGTGTGGCCGACCTGCTGAACGCCCGCCCGGATCCGTTCTGCGCGCTCGAGTCAAGCCTGCTGTGGCACCTGGACACCGCCCACAGCGACGTCCTCGCGCGGCTGGTGTCCCGGCTGCCGGCGCCGCTGCGGCGCGGGCACGTCCGGCCCTTGGGCCTGGACCGCTACGGCGTCCGGTTCCGTGTCGAGGGCGACGATCGCGATCACGACGTCCGGCTGCCGTTCCATAAGCCGGTCGACGACATGACCGGCCTGAGCCAGGCGATCCGGGTGCTGATGGGCTGCCCCTTCATCAACGGGCTTCGGGCGCGCGGCTAGCCGAGCGCGCGGCGCACCGGCGCGACCGAGCGCCGGCCACGTACGTTTACTCGGGTGAACGGCGAGCGCGCACCCCAGCCTCGGCGCCCGCTTGGGCCGCCCGGGCCACCGCGCCCCGAGCCGCCGCAGGTGATCCACCGCCACGCCGGCCCGCCGCCGTCGCCGACGGCGGAGACCCAGCCGCTGAACCGGCCGAGGGCGCGTCCCGCCGCCGTGTCGGCGCCCGGGGCGTGGGCGCCGCCGCGACCTCAGGCCCCGCGCACGTCACCCAAGCGCCGCAAGCGCCGCTGGCTCCGCACGGGGCTGTCGATCCTGCTGGTGGGGGCACTGCTGCTCGGGGCGGGTGCCGTCGCCGGGGCCATCTGGTTCGACACCAAACTGCACCGCGAGGAGGTGCTGGCCGACTATCCGGACCGGCCCGCGGCCGGCCGGGGGACCAACTGGCTGGTCGTCGGATCGGACAGCCGCCAAGGCCTCACCGCCGAGCAGCAACAAGACCTGGCCACGGGCGGCGACATCGGTAACGGGCGTACCGACACGATCCTGCTGGTTCACGTGCCGAGCATCGGATCCGCAGCGCAGACGTCGATGGTGTCGATACCGCGCGACTCCTACGTGCCGATCCCGGGGCACGGCAAAGACAAGATCAATGCCGCGTTCGCGATGGGCGGTGCGCCGCTGCTGGTGCAGACGGTGGAGCAGGCCACCGGATTGCGCCTCGATCACTACGCGGAGATCGGGTTCGGCGGGTTCGCCGGCTTGGTGGACGCGCTGGGCGGGGTGACGGTGTGCCCGACGACGTCGCTCAACGACCCGTTGGCTGGCATCGACCTGCCCGCGGGTTGCCACACCCTCGACGGGCGCAACGCGCTGGGCTACGTCAGGTCCCGCGACACGCCCCGCGCCGACCTGGACCGGATGGTCAACCAGCGTCAGTTCGTGGCGGCGCTGCTGCATCGGGCCGGGAGCCCCGCGGTGTGGCTCAACCCGTGGCGCTGGTATTCGGTGCCGCGGGCGGCCGCCGACGCGCTGACCGTCGACCGCGGCGACCACGCCTGGGATCTGGCCCGGCTCGGCTGGGCGCTGCATGGGTCGACCACCACCATGACCGTGCCGATCGGCCAGTTCACCAGCGGTGACGCCGGCTCGGTGGTGGTGTGGAATCACGATGCGGCCAAGCGGTTGTTCCAGGCGCTGGCTTCCGATGCGCCGGTGCCTCCCGCCGCGGCGGACGAACCGCAATAGCGGCCGGGCTAGCCGCTGCCGTCGCCGGCGCGGTTGCCCTGCAACCACGCCTTGGTGCGACCGGGGTGGTGGGTGGCGAGCCAGGCCACCCCGACGTCGCGGCAGAAATCGATGTCCTGGTAATCGTCGACGTTCCAGCAGTAGACCGCCCTGCCCTGGGCGATGGCCCGGTCGGCGAGCTGGGGATACTCCTTCAGCGTCGACAGCGAAGGCCCAACGGCGGTGGCGCCGATAGCGGTGGGCGCGCCGCTGGTCAGGTAACGCCCGGTCTTGCCGAGCAGCACCGTGGGCAGCAGCGGGGCGGCCCGCCGGATCCGCCAGACCGCGGACGCCGAAAACGACATGACCACCGCACGGGACCTGTCAGCCGACGCGGGCGCGGCGATGCCGAACCGATGCAGCGACGCGAGCAGCTTGGTCTCGACCAACGACCCGTAGCGGACGGGGTGCTTGGTTTCGATGAACAGCTTCACCGGCCGATGCCAATCCAGCACCAGCGAGACCAGCGCGTCCAGCGTCAACAAGCTGGTGTCGCCGTGCGTGCCGTCCTCGCGCCAGCTGTCGTGCCACGCCCCGTACTCGAGCTCACGCAGTTCGGCGAGGGTCATGGTGCTGACCAACCCCGCGCCGGTCGAGGTCCGGTCCAGCCGGCGGTCGTGCACGCACACCAGGTGGCCGTCACGGGTCAGCCGCACATCGCATTCCACGCCGTCGGCGCCTTCTTTGAGCGCGAGGTCGTAGGCGGCCAGCGTGTGTTCGGGCCGCGCCGCCGAAGCGCCGCGGTGGGCGACGACATAAGGATGCCCGGCGAGCACCTCGTCGGCCCACGTCATACCCCTATGCTGCCGGTTCCTGCCCCTTCAACTCAACTGGGTCGGCCGACGCCGGCGCGGCGGGCCCGTCATCGGGAACCGCGACCCATCGATGCGCGGGACGTGCGACGGGTTTGCGCTGGAATCCCTCGAAGACGCGGGTCGCGGCGGCCAGCGTGGCGGCCGCCAACAGGTACGCGAAGACCATCAGCACGGTGTTGTTGGCGATGCCCTGGGCGTCGGTGGCGAAGCTGGTCGCGATGGCGGCGATGGACACGGCGTAGCTGCAAACCCACGCCACCCACCACTGCAGGATGGTGCCGCGCAGCCGGGCGTAGTGCTCCTCGAGCAGCGCCAGCTCGATCACGTACACCGGGGCCCACAGCAAATTGGCCAGCGGCACGACGCAACCGGCCCACAGCGCCCGCGTGGAGCGCGGCTCGGGCAGACCGTGATGGGCGAACACGGCGGCGCGGCGCGCGATCATCCAGCGGATCAGCAGCACGCCGGCGGCGATCACCGCCGCACCGGCGCCCACGCTGGCGAGCACGCCGAGCCAGTCGGCGCCGATGGCCACCCACGTGTGCAGCAAGGTGTTCCGGTTGATCACCAGCAGCACGTAGCGCACCACGTAGACCAGGGCGGCGATGCTGAGTACCAGCACGCCGACAAAGGACGCGGTGCGAACGATTTGCGCCGACGGCCCGGACGGCGCGGCCGCCTCGGCCGCCGCAGGCGCCTGCTCGACCCGGTCGGCCAAACCCCAGCGCGGGATCACGGTGTAACGCGGCGTGGGTCCGAGGGGACGGCGCCCGCGTCGCACCGGCGGCGCGGCACCGGGGCGCACCGCTATCCAGCGATAGCCGGGCGGTAGCCGCGGCGGCGTGCGCTGCCAGCCGGGCGACCTCGAAGGGCGGGCCGGAGCCGGGGCCCCCGGCGCACTCCAGCGCGGATCGGCAGCGGGGCTGTCCGGCGAGGGCGCCAGCAGGGCTCCGCGGCAGCGGGGACACCATTCGCGTTGCCGGTCACGCACGTTCCAGCGGGTGCCGCACTGGGAGCACACCTGGATCACCGGACCAGACTAACGCCGTCCCGGTGCGGGCCTCGGGACCGCCGGCCGCGGGCCCGCCCGGCGGCCGTCGCCGTCGGTCGCGGGGAGCGGGATCGGCAACCCGCGCGGCGCCGCCGACTATCCACAGTTTCCACAGGTTTATCCACATAGACCCACGGGGTATAGAAAGCATCGCTACAGCCTCTGGCGGCTGACCGTGGTGTGACTGTGGATAACACCCGGCGTCGCTGGCACGCCATAGACAGCCCGGAGCGGTCGTTGAGCGAAATGGATTGCCTCACTAAGCACCCGTGCGAGCAGCGCGTCCGGCCGAGGATCAACCCCGCGCCCGGAGCGGGCGTTGGAGCCCGGCCGCCTTCGCCAAGCCGCAGTTCAGCGCGATATTTCTTCAGCCCGCCACAAAGCGCTATGATCGCGTTCGCAAAAAGTGTTTGTGACTCACCTCACTGACGCGAGGTGACCGGGGGTGAAAGGCGATTGATGGCCACGCATTCGTTCGGTCCGGGTTCACCGGGCCCGTCGAAGTCGTACTGCGGCTCCCCGGCGTGGAATCACAGCTACAGCATCGCCGCGCTGCGCGCCGGGCTGATCGCCCTGGCATTGCTGGCCGTGCTCGCGGTCATCGTCTTGTTCTGAACTACCGCTCAGCGGGTATTCGCGTTCCGGCTCACAAGGGTCGTTCTTGCGGAGCGCGCGGTCATGGAGCAGGGTTGATAACGGCCGGCCGCCGCGAGGCGGCGCCGCGCGACTGAGCGTCAAGACGATAATCGAAGAAAGGAATGCCGTGGCTGAATACACCCTGCCCGACTTGGACTGGGACTATGCAGCGTTGGAACCGCACATCTCCGGGCAGATCAACGAGATCCACCACAGTAAGCACCACGCCACGTACGTCAAAGGCGTGAACGACGCTCTGTCCAAGCTCGAAGAGGCCCGCGCCAACGAGGACCACGCTGCGATCTTCCTGAACGAAAAGAATCTCGCCTTCCACCTGGGCGGCCACGTCAACCACTCGATCTGGTGGAAGAACCTGTCGCCGGACGGCGGCGACAAGCCGACCGGTGAACTGGCCGCCGCGATCGATGACGCCTTCGGATCCTTCGACCGCTTCCGCGCGCAGTTCAGCGCGGCCGCCAACGGGCTGCAGGGTTCGGGCTGGGCGGTCCTGGGCTACGACACCCTGGGCAGCCGGCTGCTGACCTTCCAGCTCTACGACCAGCAGGCCAACGTTCCGCTCGGCATCATCCCCTTGCTGCAGGTCGACATGTGGGAACACGCCTTCTACCTGCAGTACAAGAACGTCAAGGCGGACTACGTCAAGGCGTTCTGGAACGTCGTCAACTGGGCGGACGTGCAGAAGCGGTACGAGGCCGCGACGTCGAAAACCCAGGGCCTTATTTTCGGCTGACTTCATTTCGATCGGCGGGGGCGTCGCGCGTTGCGCGGCGCCCCAGTCGTTTGTCCGGCCCTCGCTCGACCGCGTGAGTAGGTCTGCGCCGCTGACCGTGTCGTGTTGCACGGCGCCTAAACCGCAGGCATGCTTAATTATTCGGACTTGCCAGTGTGGTTGTTCCAAGCGGAGTCATCGCGCGGAGGTCGAGATGGAAACTGGGTCGGACGGGCCGATCGGGGTGTCCCCGTTCCATTCTCGTGGTGCCTTGAAGGGGTTCGTGATCTCCGGGCGGTGGCCCGACTCGACCAAGGAATGGGCCCAGCTCCTCATGGTCGCCGTCAGAATCGCGTCGCTGCCCGGATTGCTCTCGACCACAACGGTGTTCGGTGCGCGCGAAGAACTTCCGGACGAACCCGAGCCCGGCACGGTTGGCCTGGTGCTGGCCGAGGGCACGGTGTTCGGTGAATCCGCCATCCAGCCAGGCTATTTCGCGGAGCATCAGCCGCCGGCTCTGCTCATGTTGCACCCGCCGTCGGAAACCACACCGTCACTGCCCGAATGCACCGGCGCGGCATCGGGATGCGTCTTGCTGCCGGGACTGCCCTATCTCGGACTCGAGCATCGTGCGGCCTGGGTGGAGGCCGAGGCCGACGGGACCATCACCTCGATGGTGAGCCGGGTCGGCGTCGACCCGATCAGCCACCCCGATACGGCGATACTGGCGATGCTGCTCGCCGCGTAACGAAAAGCCGGTTTGCGCCGCGCTTTCGCTGCCCGCGCGCGAACCGCGATTCGCCTTGCCCGACGCTGGCGTGACCGTCTGCACCCGCGCGGCCCGTTTCCGCAACCGCGGTCCCATATAACGCTGCGGCGCCGCAGAACCGTCGACGCAATCGGGGCGCTACCAAAGGTATCCGGCTAAGTTAACGACGCCTCGACCACCGGCGGCCGGGGCCGCCCGCCGGGCACGCGCGACCGTCGCGCAGGCGTTTTTCCCACTCGACAGCAAAGGATGGGCTAAATCGCCCCGGATTGTCGGCCCGTTGCGGAGCGATCGCCCAGCACGTTCCGGCATATTATCGCACCCGTCAGCGCGCGGTTCGCCCGCCACCTTGGAACGAACCTGCAATTCTGCGGATAACCTGTGAGTTCCAAGGATTTAGTGGACACCCCAGCGAATCAGTTAGACGCTCGTCAAGTGGGGAGTTGGCAAGCGTCAGCTATGCCGGTCGGGAATCCCTTGGGGTTTGCACCTGGTTACGGTCACCAAGCCTCGCTACCATGATCAGCAAATACACCTAGGTAATAGTTCACTTCTACAGCCCAGTGGAGGTCATATCAATGAGCACGACGTTCGCTGCTCGCCTGAATCGCCTGTTCGACACGGTGTATCCCCCGGGACGCGGGCCGCACACCTCCGCGGAAGTGATCGCGGCGCTCAAGGCGGAGGGCATAACGATGTCGGCTCCCTACCTCTCCCAGTTGCGTTCCGGCAACCGCACCAACCCGTCGACGGCGACCATGGCCGCTTTGGCCAATTTCTTCCGCATCAAGTCGGCGTACTTCACCGACGACGAGTACTACGAGAAGCTCGACAAGGAACTGTCGTGGTTGGCCACGACGCGCGACGACAATGTGCGCCGCATCGCGGTTCGCACGGCAGAGCTGTCCCCCGAGGCGCAGCGCGAGGTCATGGAGCGAGTCAACGAACTGCGCCGCGCCGAGCACTTAGACGCCTGACGTCCACGCCGGGCACCGGCCGTCGAGCCTGCCCTGGAGGGCTGCCGCCCGCCCATTCCGATTAGGGTTGGCTCAGCGGATCGCGCAACCGCGAGAGCGATAGACAACGATTGCCAGCGAGATCACCGGGAGGCGGCCGGGAATGGGCCTGTTCCGCAAGCGAAAGAGCCGCGCGACGCGTCGCGCCGAAGCCCGCGCGATCAGGGCCCGCGCGAAGCTCGAGGCCAAGCTGGCCGCGAAAAACGAGGTGCGCCGTGCTAAATCCGCTCAGCGGGCCGAGAGCAAGGCGCTGCGCGCGCAGATCAAGGCGCAACGGGACCGCGACCGCAACGCCCTGAAGGTCGCGGAGGCCGAACTCAAGGCCGTGCGGGAGGGCAAGATCTTCTCACCGACGCGGATCCGCCGGGTGCTGACGGTGTCCCGGTTGCTCGCGCCGATCCTCACGCCGCTCATCTACCGGGCGGCGGTCGCGGCCCGCGCGCTCATCGATCAGCGTCGCGCGGATCAACTCGGCATTCCGCTGGCGCAGATCGGCCAGTTCTCCGGTCACGGCGCCCAGCTGTCGGCCCGCATCGCGGGGGCGGAGAAGTCGCTGCGCACGGTGCAGGACAAGAAGCCCAAGGACGCCGAGACCAAGCAGTTCGTCTCCGCCATCGCCGAGCGGCTCAGCGACCTGTCGGCGGCGGTCACCGCCGCCGAGAACATGCCGGCCGCGCGCCGCCGGGCGGCCCACGCCGCGATCTCGACGCAGCTCGACGGGATCGAGGCGGATCTGATGGCCCGCCTCGGACTGAGCTGACCTCTCGCAGGAAAGGCGGCACTCCGGCATGCCCGTCCACCGCAGGTGGGTCTCACGCACGCTGACGGCGCTCGTTGCGGCGGCCGCCCTCTATCTCGGGTCGGCGGCCCAGCTGCCCGCCGCCTGGGCGCACGTGCACGCCAGCAGCGACAACGCGGTGCGCGGGGCCATGGCGATCGTCACGTTCCAGGTGCCCAACGAGTCGAACAACGGGGCGCTCACCACCGCGCTGACCGTCACCCTTCCCAACGTGCCGTCGGCGCGCACCGAAAGCCAGCCGGGCTGGACGGCCCGGCTCGACCGCGACGCCGCGTCGGGCACCGTGCGCTCGGTGACGTGGACCGCCGCCCTCACCGGCGGCATCGGGCCAGATCAATTCGCCCTGTTCCGGCTGTCGGTCAAGCTGCCCGACGCCGACACCGTCAGCTTCCCCGCCGCGCAGAGCTACTCCGACGGAACCGTCGTGAAGTGGGATCAGCCGCCGCTGCCGGACGGGAGCGAGCCGGAGCACCCGGTACCCACGCTCACCCTCGCCACCGGACCGGCGGCACCGCATCAACACCACGGCTCCCCCGGCCCCCCGCCGACCGGGCCCACTGTCGCCGATAACACCGCCCGGCTGCTGGGCGGCGCCGCTCTGGTGGTCGCCGCCGCGGGCATCGCGATGGCACTGATCCGCCGGCGGGCATGAAGCGCCTGGCGGTAGGCGCGTGCGTCGGCGTCATGTTCCTGATCGCCACGTTGACCGCGCCGGCCGCGTCGGCCCACGCCACCCGCTTGGCCACCGATCCCGCAGCCGATGCAGCGCTGGCGACGGGCCCGCAGCGGGTGAGCGCCACGTTCAACGAGCAGTTGCAAACCACGTTCGCCGCCATGACGGTGGTCGGGCCCGACGGCAACGTGTGGTCCACGGGAGAGCCCACGGTGCAGGGCGCGGTGGTCGGCATCGCCCTGCGGCCACTCGGGCCGGCCGGAACGTACGCGGTGAACTACCGCGTCACCTCCGCCGATGGCCACGTGGTGTCCGGATCATGGTCGTTTCGGCTCACGGTGCCCGGCACCGGCACGCCCGGTCCCCCCGCGGCGGCCCCGGCGGGCGGCGGTACCGTCCCGGTCTGGCCGTTCGTGGCCGTCGCAGTGGCGCTCGTCGCCGGCGGCGCCTGGTGGGCGGCGCGCGGCAGGCGCTGAGTACGGCCAGCGAGGCGCCCCGACGCGTCCTGGCATGATGGGACCTTGAACCCGGTGAGCCAGGGGAACGACGACAGAGGAAGCTCAAGGAGCGGCCGCATGGCAGACCCGCAGGACCCAACCAACAGCGCACCTGACGGCGCCGGCATCCCGCCGGCGAAGACACCGCCCGCCAAGGCGGTGAAGAAGACCGCGAAAGCGCCCGCCAAGAAGGCCCCTGCGAAGAAGGCGCCCGCCAAGAAAGCGCCGGCCAAAAAAGCACCCGCCAAGAAGGTGCCGGCCAAGAGCGCCGAACCGGCGCCCCTAAAGCCACCCGAACGCCCGGCCGAGCAGCCGCTCGACGTCGCGCAGCGGGCCGAAAGCAACGGCGACCTCACGGCCGCCGCCAAAGATGCTGCCGCGCAGGCGAAGTCCACCGTGGAGGCCGCCAACAATCCCGTCGCTCCCGCGATCGCCGGTCCTGCGGCGGGTCAGTCCCCGGTGCCCCTGATCGTTGCCCTGGCCGTCAGCCTGCTGGCCATCCTGCTCATTCGCCAGCTGCGTCGCCGCTGAGCGGCGGACGTCTAACGTGTCAGAAGTGACGGTGTCATTCCGGCCGACGGCCGACCTCGTAGACAGCATCGGTCCCGACGTACGC
Organism: Mycobacterium sp. 1165196.3; assembly: GCF_001673415.1. Lineage (NCBI taxonomy): Bacteria > Bacillati > Actinomycetota > Actinomycetes > Mycobacteriales > Mycobacteriaceae > Mycobacterium > Mycobacterium sp. 1165196.3. The sequence continues at coordinate 14,245 of NZ_LZLU01000191.1, forward strand.
AGCTGCGACGTGCAATTCCGCCAGTTGGGCGGCCGGACCGAATTCGCCGGCCCGATCAGCACCGTGCGGTGTTTTCAGGACAACGCGCTGCTGAAATCGATCCTCTCGGAGCCCGGCGGCGGCGGGGTTCTGGTCATCGACGGCCACGGTTCCCTGCACACCGCTCTGGTCGGCGACGTCATCGCCGAGTTGGCCCGTACCAACGGGTGGGCCGGGCTGATCGTCAACGGCGCCGTGCGCGACTCGGCCACGCTGCGGGGCATAGACATCGGCATCAAGGCGTTGGGTACCAATCCCCGCAAGAGCACCAAGACCGGTGCCGGCGAGCGCGACGTCGACGTCACGCTGGGCGGGGTGACGTTCACCCCGGGCGAGATCGCCTACAGCGACGACGACGGAATCGTCGTCGTCGCCGCAGACTGATGCGCTAAACCGCCACCGGGGCAGGCTTTTTCGCGAACTTCAAGCCTTCATCGTCGACCCTGCCACGCCGGATCGTGCGCATGTCGAAGAAGTAGTTCTGTTTGAGCCGCCACGGCGCCCGCGACCCCGACTTCGGCAGCAGGTGCATCGACCGCCGGAAGTAGCCGGGAGTGAAGTCCATGAACGGCAGCTCGTCGACATCGCTGCCCGGGTGCTGCGGCTCGACGAAGTCAAAGCCGTTGGCGTCCATGTAGTTCAGCAATCGGCACACGAACTCCGAGACCAGGTCGGCCTTCAGCGTCCAGGACGCGTTCGTGTATCCGAAGGTGATCGCGAAGTTGGGCACACCGGAGAACATCAGCCCCTTGTAGGTCATCAACGAGGTCAGGTCGATGTCCTGGCCGTTGCGGGTCGGCTTCACCCCGCCCAGCAACTGCATGTTCAATCCCGTTGCGGTGACGATGATGTCGGCCGACAGCTCCTCACCCGAGGTGAGCTTGATGCCCGTCTTGGTGAACCGGTCGATGGTGTCGGTGACGACGTCGGCCTTGCCGTGCCGGATGGTCCGGAAGAAGTCGCCGTCGGGGGCCAGGCACAGCCGCTCGTCCCAGACGTTGTAGCGCGGACCGAAGTGCTTTTCGACGTCGTAGCCCGCCGGCAGGCGTCGCTGCGCCATCGTCATCAACGTCTTGCGCATGTAGCCCGGGGCCTTGCGGGACAGCTGGTACTGGAAAGTGCTGAACGCGATGGCCTTCCAGCGGTTGGCCATGTGCGCGAGGCGCTCGGGCAACAGCCGGTTGGCCTTCTCGGCGAACGGATCGACCCCGGGCAGCGACCCGATGTAGGTCGGCGAGCGCTGCAGCATGGTCACGTGGCCGGCGCCCGAGTTCACCAGGGCGGGAATCAGGGTGATCGCGGTGGCACCGGATCCGATCACGACGATCCGCTTGCCCGCGTAGTCGAGGTCCTCCGGCCAGTGCTGCGGGTGGACGATGGTGCCGCCGAAGTCCTCGGAGCCCGGGAAGGTCGGCGAGAACCCCTCGTCGTAGTTGTAGTAGCCGGTGCAGGCGAACAGGAACGAGCACGTGATCTCGCTTTGCCGGCCGTCACTCTCGACGGTCACGGTCCAGCGGTTGTCGCTGTCGGACCAGTCGGCGGCCACCACCCGGTGGCGGTAGCGGATCTTCGGCTCGATCTTGTTCTCGACGGCGGTCTCCTTGATGTAGGCCTTGATCGAGGCCCCGTCGGCGATGGACTTCGCCGAGCGCCAGGGCTTGAACCGGAAGCCCAGGGTGAACATGTCCGAGTCCGACCGGATGCCCGGGTACTTGAACAGGTCCCAGGTTCCGCCGAGGTCGGCGCGGCGTTCGAGGATGGCGTAGCTCTTTGTCGGGCAGCGTTCCTGCAGGTGCCAGGCCGCGCTCACGCCGGAGATGCCGGCGCCGACGATGAGGACGTCGAGGTGCTCAGTCATGAAGCCAACGCTATCAACACCGTGTTGAGCAAGTCAACACCGTGTCGAAACTCTCAACAGCGTGTAAAGTAGCTGCCGTGACTACCGTCGGTTCCGCCCGCACCCACCGGGGCAGGCGTTCGGCGCGCCCGTCCGGCGACGACCGTGAACTGGCCATCCTGTCCACCGCCGAACAACTGCTGCGGGAGCGCCCGCTCGCCGACATCTCCGTCGACGACCTGGCCAAGGGTGCCGGCCTGTCCCGGCCGACGTTCTACTTCTATTTCCCGTCCAAGGACGCGGTGCTGCTCACCCTGTTCGAACGGGTCATCATGCAGGCCGACTCCGCGCTTCAGACCATGGTCGCCAACCCGCCCGCCGACCTGAAAGCGTTGTGGCGCATCGGGATCAACGTGTTCGTCGAGACCTTCGGGGCGCATCGCGCGGTGTCACTGGCCGCCGACGCGGCGCGCAGTAACAAGGACGTCGACGACCTGTGGTCGCGCTTCATGCAGAAGTGGGTGGACCACATCACCACCGTGATCGAAGCCGAGCGCGCCCGCGGCGCGGCGCCGGTGACGCTGCCGGCCCGCAACCTGTCCGCGGCGCTGAACCTGCTCAACGAGAAGGTCATGCTCAGCTCGTTCGCCGACGCGCGGCCCTCGGTGCCCAGCGAGCAGTTACTTGACACGCTGGTGCACATCTGGGTCAGCAGCGTCTACGGCGACGCCTGCTGAAACTCAGCTGTCGGCGCCCTGTGCGAACATATGTTCGTGCGGTGCGATGCGTCCATCCTGCACGCGGACCTGGATTCCTTCTACGCGTCCGTCGAGCAGCGCGACGACCCCACCCTGCGGGGCCGACCGGTGATCGTGGGCGGCGGTGTGGTGCTGGCCGCGAGCTACGAGGCCAAGGCCTACGGCGTGCGCACGGCCATGGGCGGGTCGCAGGCGCGGCGGTTGTGCCCGCACGCCGTGGTGGTGCCGCCGCGGATGAGCGCCTATTCGCGCGCCAGTGACGCGGTCTTCGAGGTGTTCCGCGACTGCTCCCCGATCGTCGAGCCGCTGTCGGTGGACGAGGCCTTCCTCGACGTCGGCGGGCTACGTCGGGTCAGTGGCACGCCGGTCGCGATCGCCGAGCGGTTGCGCGCGGACGTGCGCGAGCGCGTCGGGCTGCCGATCACCGTCGGCGTCGCGCGCACGAAGTTCCTCGCCAAGGTCGCCAGCCAGGAGGCCAAGCCCGACGGGCTGTTGATGGTGCCGCCCGACCAGGAGCTGGCCTTCCTGCGGCCGCTGCCGGTGCGCCGGCTCTGGGGTGTGGGCGCGGTAACCGCCGAGAAGCTGCGTGCGCACGGCATCGTGACGGTCGCCGACGTCGCCGAGCTCAGCGAGTCCGCGCTGGGTTCCATGGTGGGCGGGGCGATGGGCCGCCAGTTGTACGCCCTGTCCCGCAATATCGACCGCCGCCGGGTGACCACCGGTGTCCGTCGCCGGTCTGTCGGCGCGCAGCGAGCGCTGGGTCGCGCCGGAAACACCCTGTCCGCCAACGAGATCGACGCCGTCGTGGTCAATCTGATCGACCGCATCACCGGCCGCATGCGCGCCGCCGGACGCACCGGCCGCACCGTGGTGCTGCGGCTGCGCTTCGACGACTTCGGCCGGGCGACCCGATCGCGCACCCTGCCGTGGGCCACGTCATCGACGGCGCCCCTGCTGGCCACCGCGCGCGGGCTGGTCGCGGACGCGGCGTCGCTGATCGCCCAGCGCGGCCTGACGCTCATCGGCTTCGCCGTGTCGGGCATCGACCGCAGCGGCTCCCAGCAGCTGATGCTGCCGTTCGGCGGCGATACCAATCGACTCGCCATCGACGCGGTGATCGACCGCGTGCGGGATCGGTACGGCAAGTCCGCCCTGACGCCCGCGGTTTTGGTCGGCCGCGATCCGGGTATAGAGATGCCGCACCTACCCGACTGACCCGTTTTCGGTGTTTATTCTAATTATTGTCTGCCACAACACTTTTCGATGATTTGAGGTTCATTTGAATCGGCGTTGCGACGCCGGTTGTGCGGCGGCCCGATTGCTAGGCTGGCGAAAACCCGACCTCGAAAGTGAGCAATTGAATCCGATGCCGCCGCAGCAATCCCGCGACACCGGCCTGCCCCACGAGGGTCTCGTGCTTGGTTACAGCGCGTTACTCGCCCTATCCGCGGGCTTCGTCAACGCCGTGGCGCTGCTGATTTTGGCGGTGCCCGTTGGCAATCTGACGGGGATCACCACGCAGCTGGGCATGCACACCGCCAACCCGTGGCTGTACGAAGGCCACGTGCTCGGCGCGATTTTTCTAGGCTTCCTGACGGGAGCGACCATCGCCGGGGCGATCCTGGCACCCACCGATGGTCTTGCCGGCCCACGCCATGCCGCCGTGCTCTTCCTCGAGGCAGGCTTGCTGGTGCTCGCCGCGGCCGGGGTCGAGGAGACCGTCGTCAGGGCACAGATCAACGCCCTCGGCATCGAGCAGACCGCGGTGCAGGCGTTGCTCGCCGCCGCGGCGCTCGGTCTGCAAAACGGGATGACGTCGAGCTTTCGCGGGATGGCGATCCGCACCACGCACTTCACCGGAACGGTCACCGACCTCGGGCTGATCCTCGGTCGCAGCCGGCTACACGGAATCAAGAACTGGAAAACGGCGATACTGGCGACGACCCTCGTGTTATTCGTCGGCGGCGGCGTGGCCGGGATCGCGTTCGGGGCTCAGCTGGGGGGTTACGCGTTGCTCATCCCGGCCGCGACCTGCGCGACGGTCGGCGCCGCCAACCTGCTGCAGGGCGCCGGACGCAGCGACGACGCACCGGTTCCCCAGGACGCCGAACCGGTGCAGGTCTGAGCGGCGTCTCAATTGGCGGTCCACTCCAGCAGCCGCTCGGCGGGCCAGGTGTTGACGATCCGGTCGACGGGCACACCCGCGTCCAGCGCGCGCTGGGCGCCATAGCCGAGGAAATCCAGCTGACCGGGCGCGTGCGCGTCGGTATCGATGGTGAACACACAGCCGATCTCCAGCGCCAGGTTCAGCAGCCGGCTGGGCGGATCGCGCCGCTCGGGGCGGGAGTTGATCTCCACCGCCGTGCCGTGGTCGCGGCACGCGGTGAACACCGCCTCGGCGTCGAACTTGGATTCCGGCCGGATGCCGCGATTCCCGGAGACCAGCCGGCCGGTGCAGTGCCCCAACACGTCGGCGTGCGGGTTGGCCACCGCCCGCAGCATCCGCCGGGTCATCGCGGGCGCATCCATCGACAGCTTGGAGTGCACGCTGGCCACCACCACGTCGAGGCGCTCGAGCAGCTCGGGTTCCTGGTCGAGGCTGCCGTCGTCGAGGATGTCGACCTCGATCCCGGTGAGGATGCGCATCGGCGCGAACTTCTCCCGCAGGCCGTCGATCACGTCGAGCTGCTTGCGCAACCGCTCGGGTGAGAGCCCGTTGGCGATGGTCAGCCGCGGCGAATGGTCGGTCAACGCGCAGTACTCGTGCCCCAGCGCCGCCGCGCTAGCCATCATCTCCTCGATCGGCGCCGAGCCGTCCGACCAGTTGGAGTGCAGATGCAGATCCCCGCGCAGCGCGGAACGGATGTCACCGCCGCCGAGATCCTCGGCACTGGAACGCAATTCGACGAGAAGATCGGGTTCGCGGCCGGACCACGCCTGGTCGATGACCTTCGCGGTCTTGGGGCCGATCCCCGGCAAGGACTGCCAGCTGTTGGCCTGGCCGTGCCGCTCGCGGGTCGCGTCGTCGAGGCCCTCGATGATGTCGGCCGCATTGCGGTAAGCCATCACGCGCCGGGGGTCGTGGCGGCTGCGGTCCTTGAAATAGGCGATCTGCCGTAACGCCGCTACCGGATCCATGACTCCAGTGTGCCCGCGCGGTGATTGCAAGCGCGGCGAAGCCGGGCGCAGCAGGTCACCGCACGACCTCCGCGGTGATTGCAAGCGCGGCGAAGCCGGGCGCAGCAGGTCACCGCACGACCTCCCCGCTTACAACAGCTGCCCGGCGACGAACCCGGCGAGCAGCACGCTGAATCCGCCGATCTCCCCGGCGATCAGCGCCGTCATCGCCAGCACGAGACGCCCGTCGGCGTTTTCGAACTGGTTGACGGTGTCGCGCCGCGCGCCGTGGCTGATGTAGGCGGCGATGGCGGCCACGAAGAAGAAGACGACCACCCCCGCCGCCGTCAGGTTCACCCAGACCGGCCAGGCGCTCAGTTGCACGAACACCGCGAGCAGCAGCGTCGCGAACGAATACAGCAGCGCCGCCCGATGCGCGATGTCGACGTAGGGATGCGCGAGGTGGTTCTCCGACGCCATCATCTCGCGATATTTCCACACGCCCAGCACCAGCGCGAGCAGGAAGATCAGGCCCGCCGCCAGCAGGGTGATCTTGGTGTCCATTCCGAGGGAGCCGCAGACAGCAGTCATCGTGAGCTTGAGTTTAGTTGTCCTTCATAAACACCGACTAACGTCGACGGCATGCGATTCGCGTTCAAGACTTCCCCGCAGAACACCACCTGGGCACAGATGCTCGCCGTCTGGCAGGCGGCCGACGACATCGAGGTCTACGAGTCCGGGTGGACGTTCGACCACTTCTACCCGATCTTCACCGACAGCAGCGGGCCCTGCCTGGAGGGCTGGACGACGCTGACCGCCCTCGCCCAGGCCACCAAGCGGCTCCGGGTGGGCACCCTGGTCACCGGGATCCACTACCGCCACCCCGCGGTCCTGGCCAACATGGCCGCCGCCCTCGACATCATTTCGAACGGACGGCTCGAGCTGGGCATCGGCGCCGGCTGGAACGAGGAGGAGTCCGGCGCCTACGGCATCGAACTGGGCAGCATCAAGGAACGCTTCGACCGCTTCGAGGAGGCGTGCGAGGTGCTGACCAGCCTGCTCAGCCAGGAGACCACCGACTTCGACGGCAAGTTCTACCAGCTCAAAGGCGCCCGCAACGAGCCCAAGGGCCCGCAGCGCCCGCACCCACCGATCTGCATCGGCGGCAGCGGGGAAAAGCGCACGCTGCGCATTACCGCGCGCTACGCCCAACACTGGAATTTCGTGGGCGGTCCGCCCGACGTCTTCGCCCACAAGCGCGACGTGCTGGCATCGCACTGCGCGGACATCGGCCGCGACCCCAAGGAGATCACGCTCTCGGCCCACCTGCGCCTGGAGCCGGATCTGAATTACGGGAAGGTCATCGAGGACGCGGCCGGGCTGGCCGCCGAGGGCTTGGATCTGGGCATCGTCTACCTGCCGCCGCCGCACGACCCGGCCGTGCTCGAACCGCTCGCCGAGGCGATCCGCGACTCGGGCCTATGGGAGCGGTGACGGCGCCTTTGGGGCGGCCCGGCGGAAATCCCGCCGGGCGCATGTTGAGCAAACCCGCGGCGCGCCGCTGAGCGCGCCGAACGGGCGGTCACGCACCGAACAGCAGCAAGTCCTGGGGGGTCACCAAGCGTTCGTGCTTGGCGGGGAACTCCCGACTTTTGACCGGGTGACGCAACCATGACCAGGCGATTCGCCCCATCCGTGACTGAGGTAATGGGTGGATATGCACAAGAATCTCTCCTGCGATCGGTCGTTCAACCGGGAAACCGGTGTGACCCCCATGTGAGCGGGCTCACAACGGGTTATTAGACACCCGGCGGCTGGCAAACAGTGGGAGACGCGCCGGACGAAGTCCGGCGTGTTTCTGGTGTGACTGGTGTTACTACTGAAGCGGTACCGCGGTGGGCTTGACCGGCGCCGGCAGCGCCGTCGACCCCATCAGGAAGCGGTCCGTCGCGGCCGCGGCCGCCCGCCCCTCAGCAATCGCCCAGACGATCAGTGACTGGCCACGACCCATGTCACCGGCAACGAAGACGCCCGGAACCGACGTGTCGAAATCGGCGCCGCGGGCGACGTTGCCCCGCTCGGTGAGCTTGACCTCGAGTTCGGTGAGCAGGCCCTCCTTCTCGGGGCCGACGAAGCCCATCGCCAGCAACACCAGGTCGACCTCGAGTTCGAATTCCGAACCCTCCACCTTGACGAACTTGCCGTCCTCCATGGTCACCTCGTGCGCCTTGAGCGCCGTCACGTGACCGTCCTCGCCGACGAACTCCTCGGTGTTGACCGAGAACACCCGCTCGCCGCCCTCCTCGTGCGCCGAGGACACCCGGTACATCAGCGGGTAGGTCGGCCACGGGGTGGACGGGGCGCGCGTCTCCGGCGGCCGCGGCATGATCTCGAACTGGTGGATGACGGTCGCGCCCTGCCGATGGGCGGTGCCCAGGCAGTCGGCGCCGGTGTCCCCGCCGCCGATGATGACGACCTTCTTGTCCTTGGCGGTGATCGGCGGCTGCCCGTCGGGGCCCAGCACGTCGTCGCCCTCCTGCACGCGGTTACCCCACGGCAGATACTCCATCGCCTGGTGGATGCCATCCAGTTCGCGGCCGGGGATGGGCAGATCGCGCCCTGCAGTGGCGCCGCCGGCCAGCACCACGGCGTCGAAGTCGGCGCGCAACTGCTCGGCGGTGATGTCCACGCCGACGTTGACACCGGTGCGGAATTCGGTTCCCTCGGCCCGCATTTGGTCCAGCCGGCGGTCCAGGACACGCTTTTCCATCTTGAATTCCGGGATGCCGTAGCGCAGCAGGCCACCGATGCGATCGGCCCGCTCGAAGACGGTGACGGTGTGGCCGGCGCGGGTCAGTTGCTGGGCGGCGGCCAGACCCGCCGGCCCGGAACCGACCACGGCGACCTTCTTGCCGGTCTTCTTCTCCGGCGGCAACGGTCGCACCCAACCCTCGTCAAAGGCCTTGTCGATGATCTCCAGCTCGATCTGCTTGATCGTCACCGGGTCCTGGTTGATGCCCAGCACACAGGCCGGCTCGCAGGGGGCCGGGCACAGCCGCCCGGTGAAGTCCGGGAAGTTGTTGGTGGCGTGCAGCCGCTCGATGGCGTCGCGCCACCGGTCCCGGCGCACCAGGTCGTTCCATTCCGGGATCAGGTTACCCAGCGGGCAACCGTTGTGGCAGAACGGAATACCGCAATCCATGCAACGGGTCGCCTGCTCGCGCAGGGTCTCGTTGTCGAACTCTTCGTAGACCTCGCGCCAGTCGCGCAACCGCAGCGGGACAGGCCGACGCTTCGGCAGTTCCCGATGCGTGTATTTCAGGAAGCCGCTCGGATCAGCCATGCGCGGCCGCCATGATCGCCTTGTCCACATCCACGCCGTCGCGTTCCGCTTCGGCAATGGCCTGCAGCACCCGCTTGTAGTCCCGCGGCATCACCTTGGTGAAGTGCCGCCGGTGTTGCGCCCAGTCACCCAGAACGCGCTGACCGACAGCGGAATCGGTGGCATCAACGTGCGCCTGAATCATGCCGTGCAACCACTCGTAGTCATCGTCATCCAAGCTCTCGAGCTCGACCATCTCCGCGTTGAGATTGCCTGGGAATTCGCCCTGCGGGTCGTAGATGTAGGCCACGCCGCCGGACATGCCCGCCGCGAAGTTGCGGCCGGTGCGACCGAGGACGACAACCTTGCCGCCGGTCATGTATTCGCAGCCGTGGTCGCCGACGCCCTCGACGACGGCGTGCGCACCGGAGTTACGCACGGCGAACCGCTCGCCGACTACGCCGCGCAGGTACGCCTCGCCGCTGGTCGCGCCGAACAGGATCACGTTGCCGCCGATGATGTTGTCCTCGGCCACGTAGTCCGCCGGCGCGTCGTCCGACGGCCGCACCACGATCCGGCCACCGGACAGGCCCTTACCGACGTAGTCGTTGGCGTCGCCGTAGACGCGCAGCGTGATGCCCCGCGGCACAAACGCACCGAAGCTGTTGCCCGCCGAGCCGTCGAAGGTGATGTCGATGGTCCCGTCCGGCAACCCTTGGCCGCCATAGGCTTTGGTGACCTCGTGGCCGAGCATGGTGCCCACCGTGCGGTTGACGTTGCTGATGGTCGTGGAGAACCGCACCGGCTTCCCGGAGTCCAGCGCCTCGCGGCTCATCACGATCAACTGCTGATCGAGCGCCTTGTCCAGGCCGTGGTCCTGGCGCGAGCTGCAGTACAGGTCCTGGTTCATGAACGCCGATTCCGGCTCGTGCAGAACCGGGGCCAGGTCCAGCCGGTGCGCCTTCCAGTGGGCCCGGGCCAGCGTCATGTCCAAGGACTTCACCTGGCCGACGGCCTCATTGATCGTGCGGAAGCCCAACTGCGCCATGTATTCGCGCACCTCTTCGGCGATGAACATGAAGAAGTTCTCGACGAACTCGGGCTTGCCGGTGAAGCGTTCGCGCAGCACCGGGTTCTGGGTGGCCACCCCGACGGGGCAGGTGTCCAGGTGGCAGACCCGCATCATGATGCAACCGGAGACCACCAGCGGCGCGGTGGCGAAACCGAATTCCTCGGCGCCGAGCAGCGCGGCGATCATCACGTCGCGGCCCGTCTTGAGCTGACCGTCGACCTGAACCACGATCCGGTCGCGTAACCCGTTGAGCAGCAACGTCTGCTGCGTCTCGGCCAGCCCCAGCTCCCACGGCGCCCCGGCATGCTTCATCGAGGTCAGCGGGGTGGCACCGGTGCCGCCGTCGTGCCCGGAGATCAGCACCACGTCGGCGTGGGCCTTGGACACCCCCGCGGCCACCGTGCCGACGCCGTTCTCGGAGACCAGCTTGACGTGCACCCGCGCGGCCGGGTTGGCGTTCTTGAGGTCGTGGATCAGTTGCGCCAGGTCCTCGATGGAGTAGATGTCGTGATGCGGCGGCGGCGAGATCAGTCCCACGCCGGGCGTCGAGTGGCGCACCTCGGCAACCCACGGGTACACCTTGTGTCCCGGAAGTTGGCCGCCCTCACCGGGTTTCGCGCCCTGGGCCATCTTGATCTGGATGTCGGTGCAGTTAGTCAGGTAGTGCGACGTGACGCCGAACCGCCCGGAGGCGACCTGCTTGATCGAACTGCGCCGCCAATCACCGTTGGGATCGCGGTCGAAGCGCTTGACGTCCTCGCCGCCTTCACCGCTGTTGGAGCGGCCGCCCAGCCGGTTCATCGCAATGGCCAGCGTCTCGTGCGCCTCGGCGGAGATCGAGCCGTAGCTCATCGCCCCGGTCGAGAAGCGCTTGACGATTTCACTGGCGGGCTCGACTTCGTCCAGGGGAATCGGGGGATTGATCCCGGCCCGGAACTTCAGCAGGCCGCGCAGCGAGGCCATGCGCTCGCTCTGGTCGTCGACCAGGCGCGTGTAGTCCTTGAACACCTTGTACTGGCCGGTGCGGGTGGCGTGCTGCAGCTTGAAGACGGTCTCGGGGTTGAACAGGTGGTACTCGCCCTCGCGGCGCCACTGGTACTCCCCGCCCACCTCGAGCTCGCGGTGCGCCCGCTCGTCCGGGCGGTCCAGGTAGGCCAGCGCGTGCCGGGTGGCGACGTCCGCGGCGATGTCGTCCAGGGTGATACCGCCGATGGGACAGCTCAAGCCGGTGAAGTACTCGCTGAGCACGTCCTCGGAGATGCCGACCGCCTGGAACAGCTGGGCACCGGTGTAGGACGCCACAGTCGAAATGCCCATCTTGGACATCACTTTGAGCACGCCCTTGCCGGCGGCCTTGATGTAGTTGCTCAGCGCCGCCTTGCGGTCGATGCCCTCGATGACGCCGCGATCGAGCATGTCCTCGATGGACTCGAACGCCATGTAGGGGTTGATCGCCGCGGCGCCGAAACCGATCAGCGCGGCCATGTGGTGCACCTCGCGGGCGTCACCGGTTTCCACCACCAGCCCCACGTGGGTCCGGGTGCGGTCGCGCACCAGGTGGTGGTGCACCCCCGCCACCGCGAGCAACGACGGGATCGGCGCCATCCGCTCGTCGGATTCGCGGTCGGACAAGATGATCACGCGCGCGCCGTCGGCGATCGCCGCCGACGCCTGCGCGCGCACCTCCTCGAGCGCGGCGGCCAGCCCGGCACCGCCCTCGGCGACCGGGTACAGGCAGCGAATCACCTTGGAGCACATGCCATGTGGACGACCGTTGACCTCGTCATCGGGGTCGAGGTTGATCAGCTTCGCCAGCTCGCGGTTACGCAGAATCGGCTGCGGCAGCGCGATCTGGTGACACGAGCGCTCGGTCGGCGTGAGCAGGTCACGCTCGCCGCCGGTGGTGCCCTGCAGGCTGGTCACCACCTCCTCGCGGATGGCGTCCAGCGGCGGGTTGGTCACCTGCGCGAACAGCTGCTGGAAGTAGTCGTAGAGCATCCGGGGTCGCTGCGAGAGCACCGCGACCGGGGTGTCGGTACCCATCGACCCGATCGGCTCCGCGCCGCTGCGCACCATGGGCGCCACCAAGAGGTTGAGTTCCTCGTAGGTATAGCCGAATATCTGTTGCCGCTTGACCAGTCGGTCGTGGGGCATCCGCTTGTAGTTGCCCTGCGGCAGGTCGTCGAGCGGGACCTGGTTCTTGTCCAGCCACTCCTGGTAGGGGTGCTCGGCGGCCAGCTCGGCCTTGATCTCCTCGTCGGAGACGATGCGGCCCTGCGCGGTGTCCACCAGGAACATGCGGCCGGGCTGCAACCGCATCCGGCGGACCACCTTGGCGGGGTCCAGATCCAGCACACCGGCCTCGGAGGCCATCACCACCAAGCCGTCTTCGGTGACCCAAATCCGCGAGGGGCGCAAGCCATTACGGTCGAGCACCGCGCCGATGATGGTTCCGTCGGTGAACGTGATCGACGCGGGGCCGTCCCACGGCTCCATCAACGAGGCGTGGTACTGGTAGAACGCCCGCCGCGCAGGATCCATCGACTCGTTGCGTTCCCACGCCTCGGGGATCATCATCAACACCGCATGAGCGAGGCTGCGCCCGCCCAGGTGCAGCAGTTCGAGCACCTCGTCGAAACGCGCGGTGTCGGACGCCCCCGGGGTACAGATGGGGAACAGCTTCTCGACGTCGGCTTCGGTTCCGAAGATGTCGGTCTTGATCAGCGCCTCGCGGGCCCGCATCCAGTTCTCGTTACCGGTGACGGTGTTGATCTCACCGTTGTGCGCGACGCGGCGGAACGGATGCGCCAGCGGCCACGACGGGAACGTGTTGGTGGAGAACCGGGAGTGCACGATGCCCAGCGCGCTGGTCAGCCGATCGTCTTGCAGGTCAAGGTAAAACGCCTTGAGCTGCGGGGTGGTCAGCATGCCCTTGTAGACGAACGTCTGACCGGAAAGGCTTGGGAAGTACACGGTTTCGCGGCCGGGCCCGTCCTGACCGGGGCCCTTGGTGCCCAATTCGTGCTCGGCGCGCTTGCGCACCACGTAGGCGCGGCGTTCCAGCGTCATGCCGGACGCGCCGGCCATGAACACCTGCCGGAACGTGGGCATCGCGTCGCGGGACAAGGCGCCCAGCGACGAGTCGTCGATGGGCACGTTGCGCCAGCCCAGCACCGTCAGGCCCTCGGCCTCGGCGATCTTCTCCACGGCCGCACACGCGGTCGCGGCGTCCTTCGACGACTGCGGCAGGAACGCGATGCCGGTGGCGTAGCTGCCCGGCGGCGGCAATTCGAAGTCCACGACCTCACGCAGGAAGGCGTCCGGGACCTGCAGCATGATGCCGGCACCGTCGCCACTACGCGGCTCGGCGCCCTGGGCACCCCGGTGTTCGAGGTTCAGCAGCGCAGTGATTGCCTTGTCCACAATGTCGCGGCTACGGCGGCCGTGCATATCGACGACCATGGCAACCCCGCACGCGTCGTGCTCGAACGCGGGGTTGTATAACCCGACGCGCTTGGGCGTCATATGCACCTGACCCTTCACCTGAACGTTCTGCGCGGCCGTTAGCAGCGGCCCCGACGAGGTCGCACCCTTAGGTTGCGGGCTATGACCCCTTCGGTCTTGTCTCGATGGGCTGTGCCCCAGGCGGAGATACTCCTGTTAGGGACGTCCGTGCAGCTCTGAACGGTGGCCTGGAACCGGTCTCGACAAGTCGTAAAACGATATGACAATACCCGCCTGACATGCCAACTTCGTCAAGTCTAGCCGCCAGCTGGCAGCGTCGTAAATTTCGCTGCCGGCGGTGAACCCCAATTCTGCCCACCGCCGGGCCGGGGCGCCGAATTGGTTGCATAGCTGGGCCTATTCCAGGCGGCCCGGTGCGTCGGCAGGCCGCCATGTCAAGTTTGCTGGCGAGTGCGTACAGGCCCCTTGGAGAGGTCGCCGTCACGGGTACTAGCGTGCTCAGCGGCCACCCCGTGGTCTCGTAAGGTTTCGCCAGCTCACGCGGGCGAGTTTGCAGGTTCGCGCATCCGGTGCCGCAGGAGATACTGGACGGGTATTGGTCAGACCCGGCGTCGCAGGCCGGACCGTGGCGCTTATCACGTCACGGCCGCGCCGCCGCCGGACCACCGGCACGACTGATCGACCGCCTGGCACCCGAGGAGCCCATGAACGAGCGCGACGAATTCCTGCGGGACCGTCTGCAGCCCGAGCGGCCTAACGCCCCGCGCCCGCCCGCTCCCTCCCCACAGCGACCCGCCGCGGCGCGCCCGCCGTCGGCTCCCCGGCGAGGACATGAAGACCCGCGGCATTGCGGCCCAGCCGCGCCACCACATCGTCGAAGGATCGCAGGTTCTTGTCGGCGGTCAGCTCCCAGAACGAGCCCGTCGACGCCGGATCGATCCGGCTGCTGAGCCGTCCGAACGCGGTGTC
>NZ_LZLU01000192.1:0-24951 GCF_001673415.1 Mycobacterium sp. 1165196.3
GCGGGGCTACATGTCCAAGATCTTCAACGACGCGTGGATGTCGTCGTACGGCTTCCTGCGCAGCCGCCTGGACGGGTCCACCGAGGAGGCCAGGGTCGGCGACGTGCTGCGGGGCAAATCCGGCGCCCTGCCCGACCTGGTGCACACCCACCCGTCCGAGACGGTGCGCGACGCCATCGGCATCCTGCGCGAGTACGGGGTGTCCCAGATGCCGGTCGTGGGGGCCGAGCCGCCGGCCGACGGCGGGGGCGGCGGGTAGGACCCGCCGGGCGGCGGCGGGGGTGGCGGATAGGACGCGCCGCCGGATGGCGGCGGCGTAGGCGGCGTAGGCGGAATCTCCTGCCCACCCGATGGCGGTTGCTGCCCACCCGCAGACCCGGGCGACGAGGGAGGCGGCGGGTAAGCGCCGCCGGGCGGTTGATCTGTCATGGGCAACCTTCCACTCCGGGTCAGCTGGGCCCCTGGCTGGGACAGCGGAAACAGTACCCGAGCGGCTCGCGGCCGGGCGAGACGCGCGGCGCGCGCCGACGGCCACGCGCGGCATCGAAGGCTAGCGGCGCCCGGACAGCCCCCGCGGCCCGTCGGAGAGGAAACCCAGCAAGTCATACCGGGTGATCACCCCGACCGGTTTGCCCTCCTCGACCACCATCAACGCGTCCCAATCGCGCAGCGCCTTGCCGGCCGCGCTGACCAGTTCGCCGGCGCCGATCATCGGCAACGGGGGGCTCATGTGCAGCGACACCGCGTCGGCCAGTTTCGCCCGCCCCTCGAAGACCGCGGACAGCAGTTCGCGTTCGGAGACGCTGCCGGCCACCTCGCCCGCCATCACCGGCGGCTCGGCCCCCACGACCGGCATCTGGGACACCCCGTACTCGCGCAGGATGCCGACGGAGCAGTACACGCCGTGGCTGACCCGCGCGCTGGCCTTCATCATCGACATCCTCCCGTACGTCGTCGTGCACGGCATCGGCACCGCGATCCTGGTCGCCACCCAGCAGACCGCCTGCATCACCGACGTCACTCAGTACTCGGTCAACCAGTACTGCGCCACCCAGAACTCGACCGTCGGCATGGTGGCGCAGTGGCTGGCGTCGATCATCGGGCTGTTCTATTTGATCTGGAACTACGGCTACCGGCAGGGTGCCACGGGCTCGAGCGTCGGCAAGTCGGTGCTGAAGTTCAAGGTGGTCAGCGAAGTCACCGGTCAGCCGCTGGGCTTCGGGATGTCGGTGGTGCGCGCGCTGGCGCACTTCGTCGACGCGATCATCTGCTTCATCGGTTTCCTTTTCCCGCTGTGGGATTCGAAGCGCCAGACGCTGGCGGACAAGATCATGACGACGGTGTGCCTGCCGATCGACGGCGCCGAGAGGCCGGCCGTCACCTAGGCTGAGCGTCGATGAGCGACGACGCACCCCACGAGTTCACCGGACTGGCCACCAAAGCGATCCACGCCGGCTATCGGCCGGACCCGGCGACCGGCGCGGTGAACGCCCCGATCTACGCCAGCAGCACCTTCGCCCAGGACGGCGTCGGCGCCCTGCGCGGCGGGTTCGAATACGCGCGCACCGGCAACCCGACCCGGACCGCGCTGGAAGCCGCGCTGGCCGCCGTCGAAGAGGGCGCCTACGGGCGGGCCTTCGGGTCCGGCATGGCCGCCACGGACTGCGCCCTGCGCGCGGTGCTGCGGCCCGGCGACCACGTCGTCATCCCGAACGACGCGTACGGCGGCACCTTCCGGCTGATCGACAAGGTCTTCACCCAGTGGAACGTCGAGTACACCCCGGTCGCCCTGCATGAGCTGGACGCCGTCGCCGCCGCGATCACGCCGCGAACCCGACTGATCTGGGCGGAAACGCCGACCAATCCGCTGCTTTCGATCGCCGACATCGCCGCCCTGGTCGAGCTGGGCCGGCAGAGTTCGGCAAAGGTGTTGGTGGACAACACGTTTGCCTCGCCCGCGCTGCAGCAGCCGTTGACGCTGGGTGCCGACATCGTGCTGCACTCGACCACCAAATACATCGGTGGACACTCCGACGTGGTGGGCGGCGCGCTGGTCACCAACGACAAGGAGCTGGACGAGGCGTTCGCGTTCCTGCAGAACGGTGCGGGCGCGGTGCCCGGCCCGTTCGACGCCTACCTGACCATGCGCGGCCTGAAGACCCTGGTGCTGCGCATGCAGCGGCACAGCGAAAACGCTTCGGCCGTTGCGGAATTCCTCGCCGGGCATCCCGCGGTGGGCACGGTGCTCTATCCCGGCCTGCCCTCACACCCCGGCCACCAGGTTGCCGCGCGGCAGATGCGCGGCTTCGGCGGCATGGTTTCGGTCCGCATGCGCGGCGGCCGCGCCGCCGCCCGCGACCTGTGCGCCAAGACCCGGGTGTTCATCCTGGCGGAGTCCCTGGGCGGGGTGGAGTCGCTGATCGAGCACCCCAGCGCCATGACGCATGCGTCAACGGCCGGGTCGCAATTGGAAGTCCCCGACGATCTGGTGCGCCTGTCGGTCGGCATCGAAGACATCGCCGACCTGCTGGCCGATCTGGAGCAGGCCCTGCACTAGCGGCGATCGCGAGCGCGAATGCCCTGTTAGCCGGGCGCACGTGCGATCGCGCCCGGCTGGCCGGGCGCTCGCCTGACGCGGGGGGCTAGGAGTGGTAAGGCTCCGCGCTGACCAGCGTGACCTCGACGGTGTTGCCGTTGGGCACCACGTAGCTGCGGGTCTCGCCCTCCTTGGCGTCGATCAGGGCGCCGCCCAGCGGTGAGTTGGGCGAGTAGACCTCGAGCTTGCCGTCGTTGACGCCCTCCTGGCGGGTGGCGATCAGGAAGGTCTCGGTGTCGGACTTGTCGCCGTTGTAGTAGACCTTGACCACCGAACCGGGCAGCGCGACGCCGGACTGCTTGGGCGCCTCGCCGACCTTGGCGTTGTTGAGCAGGTCCTGCAGCTGGCGGATGCGGGCCTCTTGCTGGCCCTGCTCCTCGCGGGCGGCGTGGTAGCCGCCGTTCTCGCGCAGGTCGCCCTCCTCGCGGCGGTCGTTGATCTCCGCGGCGATGATCGGACGATTCGCGATCAACTGGTCGAGCTCGGCCTTGAGCCGGTCGTGTGACTCCTGGGTCAGCCAGGTCACGGAAGTGTCCGTCATCTCGTCGTGCTCCTCGTATGTTGTTCCGCGAGTCCGCGTTGAGTCCTGTTAGCTCCGCCGCCCGGTGTGCGCGGGTGCCTCCCCGTGTGCTGCCGCTCCGTTTTGCTCACGTCCGCTAATGCAGCAACACGGTCCCAACCGGAACCGTGCATTCACCCATGTTACCACCGCGCAAACAGTTGATGACCCCATATTCGCAGTTCGCTGTGGATCTGCGAGGTCACGCCGGGCGCAGGTAGGCGGGCACATCGGTGCCGCAGCCATAGATGTCGGCGACCACCGGCGGCTCGAAGGATTTCACCGTCGTGGTCACCTGCACGGTGGCGGCATCCGACGGCGGGACCAGCAGTTCCCGGCGGCCCGTCTCGCTGCCGTCCTTCGACCGGACCCGCACGATGCAGTCCACCGGCCGGGACGGGTCCGATCGCGTCACGCTGATCGTTATCGACGCGGTCTGGTCGTCGATCACCCGATAGCCAGCCGTCGTCCCCTTGACGTCGCTGGTGCCGAACCGGTGATAACCGATGACGGCAATGACGAGTCCGGCCACCACGACCAGCGCGCCCAGCGTGACGATCACCCACCGCCGGGGGACGCGCGACAGCCGGGAGCGCCCATAGCGGGCCTCCGGACGCGGAATCGGGGCTTCGGTCATGGCTGATTTCGCCTGGTGGTGGGCTGCCCGGCACCGGCCGACAGCATGCAACGAACTAGGAACTGGAATTATAGGGTCAGACCGGGCGACCACCAGAAGTGACAAAGGGAGCACGTGAGCGAATTGCGGTTGATGGCGGTGCACGCCCACCCCGACGACGAGTCCAGCAAGGGCGCGGCCACGCTGGCCCGCTACGCCGACGAAGGCCATCGCGTCCTGGTGGTGACGTTGACCGGCGGTGAGCGCGGCGACATTCTCAACCCGGCGATGGACCTGCCGGAGGTGCACGGACACATCGCCGAGATCCGCCGTGACGAGATGGCCAAGGCCGCCGAGATCCTCGGCGTCGAGCACACCTGGCTGGGTTTCGTCGACTCGGGATTGCCCCAGGGCGACCCGCCGCCGCCGCTGCCCGAGGGCTGTTTCGCGCTGGTGCCGCTCGAGGAGTCGATCGGGGCGCTGGTCCGCGTGGTCCGCGAGTTCCGTCCGCACGTGATGACCACCTACGACGAGACCGGCGGCTACCCCCACCCCGATCACATTCGCTGCCACCAGGTTTCGGTGGGCGCGTACGAGGCGGCCGGCGACTACCGGCGCTTCCCCGACGCCGGCGAACCGTGGTCGGTGTCCAAGCTCTACTACAACCACGGGTTCCTGCGGGCCCGGATGCAGCTGCTGCACGACGAAGCCGTCAAGCACGGCCAGGAACCGCCGTTCAAGAAGTGGCTCGAGCACTGGGACGCCGCGCACGATCCGTTCGAGTCCCGGGTGACCACGCGGGTCGAATGCTCGGCGTACTTCAGCCAGCGCGACGACGCGCTGCGGGCGCACACCACCCAGATCGACCCCGACCACGACTTCTTCGCCGCTCCGATCGCCTGGCAGCAACGGCTTTGGCCCACCGAGGAATTCGAGTTGGCCCGCTCGCGGGTCCCGGTGTCGCTGCCCGAGGACGACCTGTTCGCCGGGATCGAGAGCGACGCGTGAACCACCTCTTTCTCGTCGTGACCGCCGCCGGCTGGCAAGCCGACGGGCCCCCACACCACACCGGTCCCGACTTCGGCAAGGCCAGCCCGGTCGGGCTGCTCATCGTCGTATTGCTGGTGATCGCCACGCTGTTTCTCATCCGGTCGATGAACCGGCAGCTGAAGAAGGTGCCGGAATCGTTCGATCCCAAGCACCCGGAACCCGACCAGGCCGCCGACGAGGGCACCGACACGGTCGACCCCTCCACCACCCCGGACGACGGGGGCGGCCCGCCGCGCGCCTCGGGACCCGGCGATGAGCCCGGCTGACCCGGCAGCGACGAATACCCTTGGGCTGGCGACCAGTCCATACCTGCGCCAGCACGCCGACAACCCCGTGCACTGGCAGCAATGGACCCCCGAGGCGCTGGCCGCCGCCGCCGAGCGCGACGTGCCGATCCTGCTCTCGGTGGGCTATGCCGCCTGCCATTGGTGCCACGTCATGGCCCACGAATCGTTCGAAGACGACGACGTGGCCGCCGCGATGAACGCCGGGTTCGTCTGCATCAAGGTCGACCGTGAGGAACGCCCGGACATCGACGCGGTGTACATGAACGCCACCGTCGCGCTCAACGGGCACGGCGGTTGGCCGATGACGTGCTTCCTGACGCCGGATGGCCGACCCTTCTTCTGTGGCACCTATTACCCGAAAGAGGGTTTCCTGCAACTTCTTTCGGCCGTCTCGACCACTTGGCGGGAGCGCCGTGGCGAGGTCGAGGAGGCCTCCGACCGCATCGCCGGCGAGTTGCGCCGGCTCTCGTCCGGTCTGCCGGGCGGTGGTCCTTCCATAGCGCCGCAGCTGTGCGACCACGCCGTCGCCACGGTGCTCGAGGACCGCGACGCGGTGCACGGCGGGTTCGGCGGTGCGCCCAAGTTCCCGCCGTCGGCGTTGCTCGAGGCGCTGCTGCGCCACTTCGAGCGCACCGGCTCACCGGAGGCGCTTACGGCGGTGACCCACACCGGCAACGCGATGGCCCGCGGCGGCATCTACGACCAGCTCGGCGGCGGCTTCGCTCGCTACAGCGTCGACAACGCCTGGGTGGTACCGCATTTCGAGAAGATGCTGTACGACAACGCGCTGCTGCTGCGCGCCTACGCGCACTGGGCCCGGCGCACCGGGGACCCGCTGGCGCGCCGGGTCACCGCGGCGACCGCCCGGTTCCTGCTCGTCGAGCTGGCCGACGGTGGGATGTTCACCTCGTCGCTGGACGCCGACGCCGACGGCCGCGAGGGTTCGACCTATGTGTGGACACCGGCGCAACTCAACGAGGTGCTCGGTCCTGACGACGGCCCTTGGGCGGCAAGGGTTTTCGCGGTCACCGAGAGCGGAACGTTCGAGCACGGCACCTCGGTGCTGCAGGCCCCCGCCGATCCCGAGGACTCGCAACGGCTGGAGCGCGTGCGTGCCGCGCTGCTGACGGCCCGCCGCGCCCGGGTCCAGCCCGGGCGTGACGACAAAGTCGTCACCTCCTGGAACGGCCTGGCGATCACCGCGTTGGCCGAGGCCAGCGTGGCGCTCGACGAACCCGAATTGGCGCAGGCGGCAATGCGTTGCGCGCGAACGCTGTTGGATTTGCACGTCGTCGACGGCCGGTTGCGACGCGCCAGCCTGGGCGGGGTGGTCGGCGACAGCGCCGCCATCCTCGAGGATCACGCGATGCTGGCCACCGGCCTGCTCGCGCTGTACCAGCTCACCGCCGAGGACACCTGGCTGACCGCGGCCGCCGAGCTGCTCGACACCGCGCTGGCCCATTTCGCCGACCCCCAGCGGCCCGGTCGTTGGTTCGACACCGCCGACGATGCCGAGCAGTTGGTGCTGCGGCCGGCCGACCCGCTGGACGGGGCGACCCCGTCGGGGGCGTCGTCGATCACCGAGGCGCTACTGACCGCGGCGCACCTGGTCGACGGCGACCGCACCGAGCGCTACCTGCGGGCGGTCACCGCCTCGCTCGGCGCGCACTCGGTGCTGCTGGAGCGCGCGCCGCGGTCGGCCGGACACTGGCTGGCCGTCGCGGAAGCCGCGGTGCGCGGGCCACTGCAGATCGCGGTTGCCTGCGATCCGTCGGCGTCGGCTCTGTTGGCCGAGGCCCGTCGGCTGGCGCCCGGCGGGGCGATCGTGGTGGGCGGGCCGGTGGATTCGTCGCCGCTGCTGGCTGGCCGGCCCCGAGTCGCAGGCGCCGACGCCGCGTATGTGTGCCGCGGCCAGGTGTGCGACCTGCCGGTCACCACCGCGCCCGAACTGGCGGCCGCCCTGGGTGTCCCCGACCACTGAGCCGATGGTGGTGACCCGTCCCCCGCAAGCGGGCGGGGTCCCCGCGGAGCTGGGGAGTGCCCCCGGCGCCCGGCGCTCGGCCGCGCCGTGCTGGCGATCACCACTGAGTCGATGGTGGTGACCCGCGGCGCCCGGCTGCGCCGTGCTGGCGATCACCACTGAGTCGATGGTGGTGACCCGCGGCGCCCGGCTGCGCCGTGCTGGCGATCACCACTAGCGCGGGTTACCCTGCCTCCCATGCCGACTGCCGCCAGGACCGAAGCGATCCGGAACACGGTCAACCGTTACATCGAACTGGTCGCCAAGGGCAGCGCCGACGATCTGGTCGAGCTGTACGCCGACGACGCCACCGTCGAGGACCCTGTCGGCGGCGAGGTGCACATCGGGCGCCAGGCGATCCACGGCTTCTACTCCGCGGTCAACGACCTGCAGCGCGAATGCGAACTGGTGACGCTGCGCGTCGCCGGCAACGAGGCGGCCTTCCAATTCCGGCTGACCGTGACCGCGGGCGAGCACCGGATGGTGATCGAGCCGATCGACGTCATGGTCTTCGACGGCAGCGGCAAGATCGCCTCGATGAAGGCTTACTGGTCGCCGGAGGACGACGTCTCCCAGGGCTAGCGGGGCAGCGATGCCGGCTCAGCCGCCCGCCAGCCAGGCGTGGTCGCCGGTGTAGAAGACCGCGAACCACATGGCGATGTAGTGCAGAATCGCCGCGATCGCGGTGAAGGCGTGGAAGAACTCGTGATAGCCGAACGTTTGCGGCCACGGGTCCGGCCAGCGCAGGCCGTAGAAGATGCCGCCGACGCTGTAGAACACCCCGCCCACCGCCAACAGCACCATCGCGGCCACGCCGGCCTGGTGCAGGATCGTGGGAGCGAACCAGACGGCCACCCACCCGAGCAGCAGATACAGCGGCACACCGACCCAGCGCGGCGCCGTCGGCCAGCACATCTTCAACGCGATCCCGGCAGCCGCGCCGCCCCACACGATGCACTGCACCAGCACCCCGGTGTTTTGGGGCATAACAAGCCGCGCGAACGGCGTGTAGCTGCCGGCGATGAACACGAAGATCATCGAATGGTCGAGCCGCTTCATCCGGCTGCGTGCGACGGCGGACTTCCACTGCACCCGGTGATAGGTGGCGCTGACCGCGAACATCGCCACCGTCGCCGCGGCGTAGACCAGCGTCGAGTGGCCGGCGCGCGGCGAGGCGACGGCCCACGACACCGACACCAGCGTGGCGCCGGTGATGATGGCCAGCCACGCCGAGACGAAGTGGATCCAACCGCGCATCCGGGGCTTGCCGAGGAACTGGGCGGCACCCTCGACTAACTGTTCGACGGTGTTGCCCGGAACGATCGACTCGCCTTCGGGCTCCGGGTTGGGGACGGTGCTGGTCTGACTGCTCATGGCTCCTGTGTCTTGTCTTCGCATCTGTTTTGTTCTTCGCAACGCGGGATTCCGAAGTCGCCAGGGGCTGTTCAAGAACCAGAGTAGTCAGGGATCGTTACAGCATCGTCTCGGCTGCTCAGGTGACCGGGCCGAAACGAGAACCGGTGAATAGATCACCGCTGGCAGTAGGGTGAATGGTCGTGGAAATCATTCCGCCGCGCCTCAAAGAGCCGCTGTACCGCGTCTACGAGCTGCGGCTGAGGCAGGGCCTGGCCGCCTCGAAGTCCCAGCTCCCGCGCCACATCGCCGTGCTGTGCGACGGCAACCGCCGGTGGGCCCGCGACGCGGGATACGAGGACGTCAGCTACGGCTACCGGATGGGCGCCTCCAAGATCGCCGAGATGCTGCGCTGGTGTCAGGAGGCCGGCGTCGAAATGACCACCGTCTACCTGCTGTCCACCGAGAACCTGCAGCGCGATCCCGACGAGCTGGCCGGGCTGATCGAGATCATCACCGACGTCGTCGAGGAGATCTGCGCGCCGGCCAACCGCTGGAGCGTGCGCACGGTCGGGGACCTGGAACTGCTCGGCGACGAGCCGGCCCGCCGATTGCGCGACGCCGTCGAGTCCACGCCCAGCGTCGCGCCCTTTCACGTCAACGTCGCCGTCGGCTACGGCGGCCGGCAGGAAATCGTCGGCGCGGTGCGCGCGCTGCTGAACAAGGAGCTTGCCAACGGCGCCACCGCCGAGGAACTTGTCGACGCGGTGACCGTCGACGCCATCTCCGAGAACCTCTACACCTCCGGACAGCCCGATCCCGACCTGGTGATCCGCACCTCGGGCGAGCAACGCCTGTCGGGATTTCTGCTGTGGCAGAGCGCTTATTCGGAGATGTGGTTCTGCGAAACGCACTGGCCGGCGTTCCGCCGCGTCGATTTCTTGCGCGCGCTGCGCGACTACAGCCGGCGGGATCGCCGGCACGGCAAGTAACCGCGAAGCTCTGAAGGGCCCGCCCGGCTGCGTGCCACACTTAGGACATGGCTGCGCTGTCGGCGGTGGTGTTCACGCTGAGCGCCTGGCTGGGCCTGTATCTGCTGTCCCGTGATCCGCGCAAGCCCGTCCTGGTACTGGCGGCGATCGGACTGTGCGGGTTCGCGCTCGTGGTGGGCCTGGATGCTGTTCGGACCGCCAGCCCCGCCCATGCCCAGCTGCTCAGCCGGGTCGAGATCTACCTGGCGGCCGTCCCCGGTGTCGCGTGGTTCGCGGTGCTCGTCGAGCTGTCCCGGCCCAGCGACGGCTGGCGCTCGCGCACCCGCGAGGTGTTGCTGGTGGTCGGCGTCGCCGCGCTGACCCTGTTCGGGGCGGTGCTGGCCGGCAGCGTCGACGGGCCACTGCGCCCGGGTCACTGGGTGATGTTCGCGGTGATCTCGGTGTCGACCCTGGGCGCCGGGGCGGTCGCGTTGCGCCGCCCGCGCCGGCCGAGGCTCTCCGTGGGACTGGCCGTCACCGCGACCCTGTTTTTCGCGCTGGCCAACGCGATCCTGATCATTCCGCTGGGACTGGTGCCCAGCTGGGTCGCGCTGGCCTCGACGAGCTGCGACGTCCTCGGGCTCGGGGTCGCCGTGGCGCTGTGGGACGCGTTCGACGAGGGCCACGCGCTGCGCCCCGACATGCTCCGGTCGTTCGCCGGTTCGGTCGCGGTGGCGGTGCTGTTCGGCGGCCAGGCGCTGATCGGGTTGGCGGTGACCCGCGACGACCCCGCCGCGCGCACCGCGCTGACGGTGCTGCTGTTCACCAGCTTGGCGATCGCGATCACCGTGCAGGTGCTCGCCGATCCGCTGGCCGGGGTGCTCGACCGGCTGGCGTTCTCGAAATCGCCTGCGCTGCGGGCGGATCGGGCCGCACTGCGGCACACCGGGGCGGCGCTGCCGCTGCGCCAGGAGCACCCGCTCGCCGGCGTCGACGACGTCACTTTCGTGCGGCTCACCCGCCGGGCGCTGGGCCACTACGGCGACCTGAGCAAGCTGGTCGCCAGCCCGCTGACGGCGTTGCCGGTGATCGATGAGCGGCTGGCCGCCCGCGGCGCACCCGACCAGCCGATCGAGCGGGCCAACGAACTCAAGGCGGTGCTGGCCGAGGGCATCTCGCGGCTCAAGCCGCGCGACGGTGGCGACTTCGGCACCACCGAAGAGTGGCGGTACTACAACTCCCTGTATTTCCCCTACGTCGTCGGGGTGCGCGCCTATGCGCAGAACGCCACCGCCTCGGGTCTGGATCCGATCGCGCGGCAGGCCTGGCACTGGTTCGTCACCGAGGTGCCCCAGCGCTCGCTGCACAACTGGCAGAACGCCGCGGCCCGGCTGATCGCCGCCGATCTTCGGGGACGGATCCCGGTTCCCAGCGACTAGACCCACCTGGGGCGCGACCACCGGATGGCACAGCGCCGTGGACCCGCGCTCCTGTGACCCGTGGGGCCACTGGGCCCGCCAGACTGGCGCGTGTCAAATATTTACCCGCCGACGGGAATAGCCGGGTGAACCACCTCGTCTTTGTATCCGTGGCATGAGTTGGCAGTGCCACGAGTCGATATGGCAGTGCACTGGCGGCACCCTCAAAGCTGTTCGACCCACCCGCCACCGCGAGGAGTAAGCACATGAGCTCTGTTACCGGCGTATCCAGCATCCCGACCAGGCCCCTCTACGACGCGACCGACTCGCTGTTGCGGTTCGCGGTGCGCGCCGACGCGACCCTGACAGGGTTGTTCGGTCTGACCATCGCGTTCCTCGCCGACCCGCTTTCGTCGCTGACGGGCCTGACGTCCTTCCAGGAGTACGGCGTGGGCGTCTTGTTCGTGCTGGCCGGACTGCTGGTGTTCAGCCTCGGGGCGCTGCCGGACCTGCGCCGCGTCGGCGTCAGCGTGTTGGTGGTCAACGTCGCATTCACGCTGGCTTCGATCGTGGCCGCGGAAGCGCTGCCGCTGACCGCTACCGGCGTCGCGCTGACACTGGCCACCGGCGCCTACACGGCGGCGTTCGCCGGGCTGCAGTACCTGGGATTGCGTCGCCTCGCGGCGTGACCGGCCGCGCCGGCCGCGCCGTCAGAGCTTGCGCAGCCGCAGCCGGTTGATGGAGTGGTCGGCGTCCTTGCGCAGCACCAGGGTGGCGCGCGGCCGGGTCGGCAGGATGTTCTCGACGAGGTTGGGGCGGTTGATGGATCGCCAGATCTCACGGGCCGCGGCCACCGCCTTGGTGTCGTTGAGCGCCGAGTAGTGGTGGAAGTGCGATTCGGGATCGGCGAACGCGGTGCTGCGCATGGCCAGGAACCGCGAGACGTACCACTGCTCGATGTCTTCAATCCGGGCGTCGACGTACACGCCGAAGTCGAACAGGTCCGACACCATCAGCGTCGGACCGGTTTGCAGCACGTTGAGACCCTCGAGGATCAGGATGTCCGGGTGGCGGACCACGTGCTTGGCCCCCGGGATGATGTCGTATTTCAGGTGCGAATACACCGGCGCGCAGGCGTAATCCGAACCGGATTTGACCGAGGTCACGAACCGCATCAGCGCCCGCCGGTTGTAGCTTTCCGGAAATCCCTTGCGGTGCATCAGGTTTCGCCGCTCCAGCTCGGCATTCGGGTACAGGAAGCCGTCGGTGGTAACCAGGTCCACCCGCGGGTGGTGGTCCCAGCGCGCCAACAGCGCCTGCAGCACACGGGCGGTCGTGGACTTGCCGACCGCCACGCTGCCGGCCACCCCGATGATGAACGGCACCGGCCGGTCGGGGTTTTGCTGCGGTTCGCCGAGGAATTCGGCGGTGGCGGCGAACAATCGCTGCCGCGCCGCGACCTGCAGGTGAATGAGCCGGGCCAGCGGCAGGTAGACCTCTTCGACTTCGAGCAAGTCGATCTGCTCACCCAGACCGCGCAGGCCGACCAACTCCTCCTCGGTGAGGGCCAGCGGCGTCGACATACGAAGCGCACGCCATTGCTTTCGGTCGAACTCCACATAAGGGCTCGGCTCGCTAAGCCGCGGCATAGTGCAAGTGTTACAGCAGCGCCGAAAAGCCCGACGGCTGGGCTGGCGAAAACTCGACGCCGGATAGCGCCGAGCGCCCTCGCTGTGGGGTTAATCGGCCGACTAGTCTCGTTCTCATGTCAGCCGACTTGACCCGCACCGCCACCTCGACCACGTCGCCGGGCGCCGAATACGCCGACACCGCGAGCGCTGCCTACCGCGCCGCACTGCAGGTGGTCGAGTCCGTCGAACCGCGCATCGCCGCGGCGACGCGCAAAGAGCTCGACGACCAACGTGCTTCGCTCAAGCTGATCGCCAGCGAGAACTACGCATCGCCCGCGGTGTTGCTGACCATGGGCACCTGGCTGTCGGACAAGTACGCCGAGGGCACCATCGGACACCGCTTCTACGCGGGCTGTCAGAACGTCGACACCGTGGAAAGCGTCGCCGCCGAGCACGCTCGTGAGCTGTTCGGGTCGCCGCACGCCTACGTGCAGCCGCACTCGGGCATCGACGCCAACCTCGTTGCGTACTGGGCGATCTTGGCCACCCGGATCGAGGCGCCGGGCCTGGCCGATGCCGGCGTCAAGCACGTCAACGACTTGTCCGAGGCGGAATGGGAGAAGCTGCGCAACAAGTTGGGCAACCAGCGCCTGTTGGGCATGTCGCTGGATGCCGGCGGCCACCTCACCCACGGCTTCCGGCCCAACATCTCCGGCAAGATGTTCCACCAGCGCAGCTACGGCACCGACCCCGACACCGGGTTCGTCGACTACGGCGCCGTTGCGGCCGCCGCGCGCGAGTTCAAGCCGCTGATCATCGTGGCCGGCTACTCCGCTTACCCGCGCCGCATCAATTTCGCGACGATGCGTGAGATCGCCGACGAGGTCGGCGCCACCCTGATGGTGGACATGGCGCATTTCGCCGGCCTGGTGGCGGGCAAGGTGTTCACCGGCGACGAGGATCCGGTGCCGCACGCCCATGTCACGACCACGACGACGCACAAGTCGCTGCGCGGTCCCCGCGGCGGCCTCATCCTGTGCCAACCCGAGTACGCCGACGCTGTCGACAAGGGCTGCCCGATGGTGCTCGGCGGGCCACTGTCGCACGTGATGGCGGCCAAGGCCGTCGCGCTCGCCGAGGCGCGGCAGCCGGCGTTCCAGGCCTATGCCCAGCGGATCGCAGACAACGCCCAGGCTCTGGCCGACGGCTTCCTCAAGCGCGATGCCCACTTGGTCACCGGGGGCACCGACAACCACCTCGTGCTGCTCGACGTCACATCGTTCGGCCTTACGGGACGTCAAGCCGAGTCGGCCTTGTTGGACGCCGGCGTCGTCACCAACCGCAACGCCATCCCCACCGACCCCAACGGCGCCTGGTACACCAGTGGCATCCGGCTCGGCAGCCCGGCGCTGACCACCCGCGGCTTCGGTCCGGCCGACTTCGACCGGGTGGCCGAACTGATCGTCGATGTTCTGGCCAACACGAAGCCGGAAGGTACCTCCAAGGCCAAGTACTCGCTGGCCGATGGCACCGCCGAACGGGTCAGCGCGGCCGCGGCCGAACTGTTGGACGCCAACCCGCTCTACCCGGGCCTCGCGCTCTAGGCTTCGCCGTAGGAGGGGCTCTAGAGTGCCCGGCGGGACGGGCCTGAGGACCTAAGTCACCAGTTGGCGCGACACGACCCGGCCGATTTCATGAACCTGTGTACGCGGGTTACAGTTATCTCATGGCCGAAAGACCTGTCGCTAACGCGCTGACCCTGGAACTTGAGCCGGTCGTCGAAGCGAACATCGACCGCCACCTATCCACCGAAGAACTCTGGTTCGCGCACGACTACGTGCCGTTCGAACGGGGCGAGAACTTCGCCTTCCTCGGTGGGCGCGACTGGGACCCGTCGTCGATGACGTTGCCGAGGCCGTTGACCGACGCCTGCGAGATCATGTTGCTGCTCAAGGACAACCTGGCCGCGCACCACCGCGAGCTGGTCGAGCACTTCATCCTCGAGGACTACTGGGGCCGCTGGCTGGGCCGGTGGACCGCCGAGGAGCACCTGCACGCCATCGCGTTGCGCGAGTACCTGGTGGTGACCCGCGAGGTCGACCCGACCGCCAACGAAGAGGCCCGCGTCCAGTACGTCATGAAGGGCTATCGCGCCGACACGTACTCGCAGGTGGAGATCCTGGTGCACATGGCGTTCGTCGAACGCACCCACGCCGTGTTCTGCGAGAACCTGGCCGCGCAACTCGAGGAGCCCATCCTG
The DNA here is from genome assembly GCF_001673415.1 of Mycobacterium sp. 1165196.3. Classification (NCBI taxonomy): domain Bacteria; kingdom Bacillati; phylum Actinomycetota; class Actinomycetes; order Mycobacteriales; family Mycobacteriaceae; genus Mycobacterium; species Mycobacterium sp. 1165196.3. Next base: position 14,762 of record NZ_LZLU01000192.1, read on the forward strand.
GCCGGCCTGGTCGACCGGATCGCCCGCGACGAGCGCCGGCACGAACTGTTCTTCTCCAACCTCGTCGCGCACTGCCTCGAGTACACCCGCGACGAGACCATCGCGGCGATCGCCGCCCGCGCGGCCGACCTTCAGGTGCCCGGCGCCGACATCGACGCATATGCGGACAAGGTGCGAAACGTCGACGAGGCAGGCATTTTCGGTCCGGAGCAGCTGCGCCAGGCGATCTCCGACCGCATCGCCGCATGGGGAGTCGCGGACGAGCCCCAGCTGCGGCAATTCGTCGTCGGCTAGGCCGGCCCGCACCCACCTCACCACATCGACCACCCACTGGGAGTGGTCGCGCTCCGCAACGTCGGCGCGCCTGCACAGCGGGCGGACGACCACGGGAGTAGCGTCGTTCTCGATGGTCAGCGTCAAGCTCTGCTGCCAGGGCGGCACCTCCCGTCACCACAACGGAAGGACCGGCCCCGGTCCTGGTGCTGCGGTTCCCGTCGACATGCCTGTGCGGGTCCGCGCGGGCTCATCCCGCTCGAGGAGCGCTACGTGACCGAAATCCGGACCTACGTGATCGACACTTCCGTGCTGCTGTCCGACCCCTGGGCGTGCAGCCGGTTCGCCGAACACGAGGTGGTTGTTCCGCTGGTGGTGATCAGCGAGCTGGAGGCCAAACGCCACCATCACGAGCTGGGCTGGTTCGCGCGCCAGGCGTTGCGGCTGTTCGACGACCTCCGGCTGGAACACGGTCGCCTAGATCAGCCCATTCCCATTGGGACACAGGGCGGTACGCTGCACGTCGAGCTCAACCACACCGACCCGACGGTGCTGCCCAGCGGCTTCCGCAATGACAGCAACGATTCCCGGATCCTCAGCTGCGCCGCGAACCTGGCCGCCGAGGGCAAGCGAGTCACGTTGGTCAGCAAGGACATTCCGCTTCGGGTCAAGGCCGCCGCGGTGGGCCTGGCCGCCGACGAGTACCACGCCCAAGACGTGGTGGCCTCCGGCTGGTCGGGCATGCGCGAGATCGAGACGGCCACCGAGGACATCGACGCGCTGTTCACCGACGGCGAGATCGATCTGGCCGAAGCGCGAGACCTGCCCTGCCACACCGGCGTTCGGCTGCTCGGCGGCAGCTCGCATGCACTGGGCCGGGTCAACGCCGACAAACGCGTCCAGCTGGTTCGCGGCGACCGGGAGGTGTTTGGACTGCGCGGGCGCTCGGCCGAACAGCGCGTGGCGCTCGACCTGCTGCTCGACGAGTCGGTGGGCATCGTGTCGCTGGGCGGCAAGGCCGGCACCGGCAAGTCAGCGCTCGCGCTGTGCGCCGGTCTGGAGGCGGTGCTCGAGCGCCGGACCCAGCGCAAGGTGGTGGTGTTCCGGCCGCTGTATGCCGTCGGGGGTCAGGAGCTGGGCTATCTGCCGGGCAGCGAGAGCGAGAAGATGGGCCCGTGGGCGCAGGCCGTCTTCGACACCCTCGAGGGGCTGGCCAGCCCGGCCGTGCTCGAGGAGGTGCTGTCGCGCGGCATGCTCGAGGTGCTGCCGCTGACCCACATCCGCGGCCGCTCGCTGCATGACTCCTTCGTCATCGTCGACGAGGCCCAATCGCTGGAGCGCAACGTCCTGCTGACGGTGCTGTCGCGGCTGGGCACCGGATCGCGGGTGGTGCTCACCCACGACATCGCCCAGCGCGACAACCTGCGGGTGGGCCGCCATGACGGGGTCGCCGCGGTGATCGAGAAGCTCAAGGGCCATCCGCTGTTCGCCCACATCACGTTGTTGCGCAGTGAGCGATCGCCGATCGCCGCCCTGGTCACCGAGATGCTCGAGGAGATCGCGGGCCCGCAGTGAGCGCCTGACCAGCGCGCTCGATCCGGGGCAGGCCTGCCTTCGATAAACTTCCACGGTGGCGAAACGACCCGACACCCAGGCCTGGCGCTACTGGCGCACGGTGGTCGGCGTGGCGGCCGCGGTCGCGGTGCTGGTGATCGGGGGGCTCACGGGTCACGTGACCCGCGCCGACGACCTCAGCTGCTCGGTCGTCAAATGCGTCGCCCTGACCTTCGACGACGGGCCGGGGCCGTTCGACGAGCGGCTGCTGCAGATCCTCAAGGACAACGACGCCAAGGCGACGTTCTTTCTGATCGGCAACAAGGTGGCCGCCAACCCGGCCGGCGCCAAGCGCATCGCCGACGCCGGGATGGAGATCGGCAGCCACACCTGGGAACACCCCAACATGACCACGATCCCGCGCGAGGACATCGCCGCCCAGTTCACCAAGGCCAACGACGCGATCACCGCCGCGACCGGGCGCACCCCAAACCTGTATCGCCCCGCCGGCGGGCTGTCCGACCCCGTGGTGCGTCAGACCGCCGGCCAACACGGGCTGGCCGAAATCCTTTGGGATGTCATCCCTTTCGACTGGGCGAACGACTCGAATACGGCCGCGACCCGCTACATGCTGATGACCTACATCAAGCCGGGCTCGGTGGTGTTGCTGCACAGCACCTATTCCAGCACCGTCGATCTGGTGTATCAGTTCATCCCGGTGCTCAGGGCCAACGGGTACCGAATGGTGACGGTCAGCGACCTGCTGGGACCGCGAGCGCCCGGCAGCAGTTACGGCAGCCGCGAAAACGGTCCACCGGTCAACGGTCTGCACGACATCCCGCCCGCCGACATCCCCGCGCTGCCCAACACGCCCTCGCCCAAACCGATGCCCAACTTCCCGATCACCGACATCCCTGGGCAGAACTCCGGCGGGCCGAACAACGGTGCCTAGCACACATTTCGGGTCTCCCGCGACTACGTTTGTAGGGTGATCACCGTGGGCTGGCTTCGGGATCGGCTTCCGCGACGATGGCGCGGTACGGCGCAGCGGCCGGCCGCCGGAGGGCGAAAGTCCTTTAGGCGATGGCTGTTTCAGTACGGGTTCGATCTCAGCCTGTCCTACGCGTTGGCCGTCGTCGAAGCGGCCGCCATCCTGATTCCGTTGCGGGGCCACACTTCCGTGGGCGCCAACGCGGACTTCGCGCGGCAGAACACTGCGCCGGTGATCCTGCTCATCGTGCTGGGCATCGTCAGTGTCGCGGCGGCCGGCGCCGTGAGCCTGGCTCCCACCGTGCGCTGGTTTGTCGCGGGCGCCGAACCCACTCCGCAACAACGCGAAGCCGTGATGAAGCTGGCCGGCCGTCAGTCGGCGATCCTGGTGACGTCCTGGGCGTTGACCGGCGGCATCTTCATCCTGCTGAATCTCGGTGGCGGGCCGCGGCTTCTGCTGCCCATCGGGCTCGGCGTGCTGCTCGGCGGGTCGGCGGCCGCCGGCACCGGGATGCTGCTCGCGCAGCGCACCCTGCGGCCCATCATGCGCGCCGCCACGCTTGGCGCCGAGCCGCGGTTGGCGGTGCCGAGCGTGTACGCCCGGCTGGTTCTGCTGTGGTTCCTGTGCAGCGCGTTCCCCATTGCCGTGATCGCGACGCTGGTCGTCTTGCGGTCGTACGGATGGCTGATCGAGAAGTCCGCCTCGTTGGACGTGCCGATTCTGGTGGTGTCGTTGGCGGCGCTGGTGCTGGGGCTGCCGACGATGATCTTGACCTCGCGGTCCATCTCGGATCCGGTCGGCGAGGTGGTCGACGCGATGGCCGAGGTCGAGCACGGCCGCATGGAAACCTACGTCGGCGCCTACGAACGTTCCCAAATCGGCCGTCTGCAAACCGGATTCAACCGGATGGTGGCCGGTCTCGCCGAGCGGGACCGGCTGCGTGACCTGTTCGGACGCCATGTCGGGGCCGACGTCGCGCAGCGCGCCCTCAACGAGGGGGCTTCCCTGTCGGGCGACGTGGTCGAAGCGGCGGTGCTCTTCATTGACCTGGTGGGTTCCACCCAGCTCGCCGAAAGCCGCCCCCCGCAGGAGGTCGCCGAGGTGCTCAACGACTTCTTCCGGATCGTGGTGCACGCCGTCGACGAACACCACGGCCTGGTCAACAAGTTCGCCGGCGACGCCGTGCTGGCCGTCTTCGGCGTGCCGTTGCCGACGAACGAACCGGCATCGTCGGCGTTGGCGACCGCGCGTGCGCTGGGGTCTCAACTGCGGCGGCTGCCGGTCGATTTCGGCATCGGCGTCTCCGCGGGGCGGGTGTTCGCCGGCAACATCGGCGCCGAGAACCGGTACGAGTACACCGTGATCGGCGACGCCGTCAACGAGGCCGCGCGATTGGCGGACCTCGCCAAAACCTCCGACCGGCGCATCCTGTGTTCGGCGGGTGCCGTCGCTGCCGCGGGGGAGGCCGAGCGCGCGCAGTGGGCCGAGTGCTATTCGACGGTCCTGCGCGGGCGGTCCGAGGCCACCCACGTCTCGGCGCCGACGGGCCCTGCCGACTAGCTGACCCGCGTCAGGACTTCGAGACCTTTAGCGCGGCAATGATCTTCCCGATGAGGCCCGCCGAAGCCGCGTCACCGATGGGGGTGCTGCCGATGAAGACGGTCACCGGCTTGGTGTCGACGGCGATGATGGTGACGGAGTCGCCCTTCACGTTACGGCTGGGGTCGGCGATCGTGACGTCGGCGTCGACGCGGACCGCCTTGGTGCCGTCCACGGTGATCGACGACGACTTCGTCGGCCCGAGCGTGGGCTGGGCGTTGGCGTAGCCGGGGCCGGCGACGATGCATTGCATCAACTTCGTGGCCTGAGCCGTAAGGTCCATGCTGGCAACGAAATTGGTGACGCCGACCTCGGCCGTCATCATCCACTGATTGGCCCCGGGGACGTCCTGGGCGACACCCAGCCCGCCGATCAGGTTCGGGCCCTGGTCGTCGGAGAACACCGTCCACCCGCCCGGCGCCGCGCTGGCCGGGAAGGACAGCTTGCCGGCGGCGATCGAGTCGGTGCGGGGCATCTCGCCGCCCGACACGTTCGGGGTGCAATCCGTCGCGTTCTGCGCGGAGTTCTTGGGCGGGGAGGCCGACGTGCTCGTGGTCGAGGGCGCGGCGGCCGGCTTGTTGTCGTGACCGCCCCGCATCACCAACAGCGTCGCCACTAGCGCGATCACCGCGAGTACGACCAGACCGGCGACGATCAACCACGGCAGCTTGGAGCCGGACCCACCCGGCGGTGGCCCCGGGGGGTACGGGCCGCCCGGGCCTCCCGGCGGAAACTGCTGTCCGGGTTGGGGATACGGCTGGTTCGGGTAGGCGGGGCCGCCCGGCGGCGCATACGGGTACGGGCCGCCCGGCGGGTAGGCGTAGGGACCGCCCTGCGGATAGGGCCCGGGGCCGCCCTGCGGGTAAGGGCCGGGACCACCCTGCGGGTAGGGCCCGGGACCGCCCGCCGGCGGCTGCGCGCCCCAATTCGGGTCCTGCCCATATGGATTGCTTCCGTAGGGCCCCTGGCCGTAGGGACCACCGGGAGGAGCCGTCATGGAAAACCACCCTTACTCTCGTCGACCACCGCCGTCATCGGATGACGGGGTGGTTCAGTCTTCGGGCTTGACCTTGGCCATCGCCAGCACGTCGAGCCGCCGGTCGAGTTCTTCTTCGGACAGCTTCTCGCCGATCAGGCCCCGATCGATCACCGTCTGGCGAATCGTCTTGCGCTCCTTGAGTGCCTGCTTGGCCACCGCGGCGGCCTCCTCGTATCCGATCGCCGAGTTCAGCGGCGTCACGATCGACGGCGACGACTCGGCCAGCTCGCGCAGGTGCTCCACGTTGGCCGCCAGGCCGACGATGCAACGCTCGGCGAACAGCTTCGACACGTTGGTCAGCAGCTTGAAGGACTCCAGGATGTTGCGGGCCATCATCGGGATATAGACGTTGAGCTCGAAGGCACCGGACAAGCCGCCGACGGCCACCGCGGCGTCGTTCCCGATCACCTGCGCGGCAACCTGGGTAACCGCTTCCGGCAGAACGGGATTGACCTTGCCCGGCATGATCGAACTGCCCGGCTGCAGGTCGGGCAGCGCAATCTCGGCCAGGCCGGTCAGCGGGCCCGACCCCATCCAGCGGACGTCGTTGGCGATTTTGGTCAGTGACACCGCGATGGTGCGCAGCGCGCCGGACGCCTCGACCAGCCCGTCACGCGCCGCCTGGGCCTCGAACGAGTTGGCGGCCGTGCGCAATTCGCTCAGGCCGGTGGAGGCGACCAGCGTCTCGACCACCTTGGCGCCGAAGCCGTCGGGGGCGTTCAGGCCGGTACCGACCGCGGTGCCGCCGATGGCCAGCTCACCGAGCCGGGGCAGCGTCGCGTGCACCCGCTCGATGCCCGCCTCGATCTGGCGGGCGTAGCCGCTGAATTCCTGGCCGAGCGTCACCGGGACGGCGTCCATCAGGTGGGTGCGGCCGGACTTGACCACGGTGTGCCACTCGCGGGCCTTGCCGGCCAGCGCGTCATGCAGCACCTCGAGCGCCGGAATCAGATGGCGCACAGCGGCTTCGGTGGCCGCGATGTGGGTGGCGGTGGGGAATGTGTCGTTCGACGACTGCGACATGTTGACGTCGTCGTTGGGGTGCACCGTCACACCGTTGGCGGCGGCGATGCTGGCGATCACCTCGTTGGTGTTCATGTTGGAGCTGGTGCCCGAACCGGTCTGGAACACGTCGATGGGGAACTGGTCGTCGTGCTGCCCGTCGGCGATTTCGCCGGCCGCGGCGATGATCGCGTCGGCCTTCTCCGGCGCCAGCAGCCCCAGGTCCTTGTTGACCTGCGCGCACGCGCCCTTCAGCAAGCCCAGCGCGCGGATCTGGGTGCGCTCCAGGCCGCGGCCCGAGATCGGAAAGTTCTCGACGGCGCGCTGAGTTTGCGCACGCCACAACGCTTTTGCGGGTACGCGGACCTCGCCCATGGTGTCGTGCTCGATGCGGTACTCGGTGTCATCAGAGTCGTTCAAGGCCATAGATAGGTCTTCCTCGTTGTTCGATCGGCGGTCAGGGCAGGGGATAGGCGGCGGAGCTATCGCCGGTGAAGTCGATGGCGGAGTACTCGTTGAGCTTCGAAAGCCGGTGGTAGGCCTCGATCATCCGGACGGTGCCCGACTTCGACCGCATGACGATCGACTGGGTGGTGCACCCGCCGGGGTAGTACTGGACGCCCTTGAGCAGGTCACCGCTGGTGACCCCGGTGGCGCAGAAGAAGACGTTCTCACCGGACACCAGGTCCTCGGTCGTCAGCACCTGGTCGAGGTCGTAGCCGGCGTCGATGGCCTTCTGGCGTTCCTCGTCGTCGGTGGGAGCCAGCTGCGCCTGGATCGCGCCGCCCATGCACCGGATGGCGGCGGCGGCGATGATGCCTTCCGGCGTGCCGCCGATCCCGGCCAGCATGTCGGTGCCCGAATGGGGCCGGCAGGCCGAGATCGCGCCGGCCACGTCACCGTCGGTGATCAGCCGGATGCGGGCTCCGGTCGCACGGACCTCGTGGATCAGCTGGGCGTGCCGCGGCCGGTCCAGGATGCACACGGTCATGTCGCGCACCGACAACGCCTTGACCTTGGCGACGGCCTTGATGTTCTCGGCGATCGGCGCGGTGATGTCGAGCACGTGCGCGGCCTCGGGCCCGACGGCGATCTTGTTCATGTAGAACACCGCCGACGGGTCGAACATCGCGCCGCGGTCGGCCACCGCCAACACGGAGATGGCGTTGGGCATGCCCTTACTCATCAGGGTGGTGCCGTCGATCGGGTCGACGGCGAAGTCGCACTCCGCGCCGTCGCCGTTGCCGACCTCCTCGCCGTTGTAGAGCATCGGCGCGTGGTCCTTTTCGCCCTCGCCGATGACGACGACGCCGCGCATCGACACGGTGTTGACCAGCTCACGCATCGCGTCGACGGCCGCCCCGTCACCGCCCTCTTTGTCGCCGCGGCCGACCCAGCGACCTGCGGCCATGGCCCCGGCCTCGGTGACGCGTACCAGTTCCAGAGCCAGGTTGCGGTCTGGGGCCTCACCGCGCGGTCTGCCCTGCGCGGGGGCCCCGCCGGCGGCGGCGGTCGAGTGGTCGCCCTCAACTGTCATGGTTGCCGATTGTCCCAGAAGCGGATCGGTCCGCTGGAACTGGGATACTTGGGGGATGACGGAGGAGCCGCCGCTGAATTCCCAGCGTGATGGGAGCGCCTCCGGCGCGCCGTCTCCGCCAGCGGGCCCCGCGCCCAGGCCGGCCAAACCCCGGCTGTTGCAGGACGGCCGGGACATGTTCTGGTCCCTGATACCGCTGGTCATCGGGTGCATCGTGCTGGCCGGCATGCTCGGTATGTGCTCGGTCCAGTTCGGCCACCACCAGGGCCCCGTCCCGTCGTACGACGCCGGTGCGGCCCTGCGCGCGGACGCCTCCGCGCTCGGCTTTCCCATCCGCCAGCCGCAGCTGCCCACCGGCTGGCAGGCCAACTCCGGCCACCGCGGCGGCATCCCGGGCGGCCGGACCGACCCCGCGAGCGGTCAACGGCTGAACGCGCCCGTTTCGGAGGTCGGGTATATCACCCCGACCGGGCTATACCTGAGCCTGACCCAGAGCAATGCCGACGAGGACAAGCTGGTCAATTCGATTCACCAGTCGGCCTACCCGACGGGGACCGTGGACGTCGGCGGCACCGGTTGGGTGGTCTATCAGGGCACCGGTCAGAACGGCGCAGACGCCGAGCCGATATGGACGACCCGGCTCAGCGGCCCGGGCGGCGCCACCCAAATTGCGATAACCGGCGCCGGAAACACCGATCAGTTCCGTACGCTGGCGTCGGCGACGCAATCGCAACCGCCTTTGCCAAGCCGCTAATCCGCCAGCGCAAGCAGAGGGATCGCATCAACGTGACTGCACCAGAGGCTGATCTGTCCGGATGGTCGGCGGCACCGTTTAGCGCCGGCGGATACACCCATGACGTCTATCGCAAGGGCACCGGCCCCGGAGTGGTGTTGATTCCGGAAATCCCCGGGATCCATCCCGGCGTGCTCGCCCTGGGTAATCACCTGGTGGACAACGGGTTCACCGTCGCGATGCCGTCGTTGTTCGGCCAGCCGGGCAAGGCCAAAACGCCAGGTTACCTCCTTGGCGCCATCGGACGTGCTTGTGTGGCAAGGGAATTCGCGGCACTCGCGCTGAACAAGCAGCGACCGGTGGCATCGTTCCTGCGTGCGCTGGCCCGTGACCTCAACGCATCGGCGCCGGGCAAGGGCGTCGGGGTGATCGGCCAGTGCTTCACCGGCGGCTTCGCGCTGGCCGCCGCGGTCGACGACAGCGTGCTGGCGCCGGTGCTGTCGCAGCCGTCGGTCCCGTTCCCGCTCGGAGCGGCGCGGCGCCGCGACCCCGGCGCGAGCGAATCCGAGCTGGCCACCGTGGCCGACCGGTGCGCCAACGACGGCCTGTGCGCCATGGGATTGCGGTTCAGCGAGGACAAGATGGCGCCCGCCGAGCGGTTCGCGACGCTCAAGCAGCGCCTCGGCGACGCCTTCGAGGTGATCGACATCAATTCGGGCCCCACCAATCAGCACGGCTTCGGCAAGATGGCGCACTCGGTGCTCACCGACGAAGTCCGCGAGCTCGACGGCCACCCCGCCTACGAGGCCCGTAAGCGGGTGGTCGAGTTCCTCACACAACGCCTTTTCTAGCTTCGTCCAGGAGATTTCGCACGCGCATGGCTAACGACGACCTGGTGGTCGAAACCGGCTACGGCCCGGTCCGGGGCATCGAAGAAAACGGCGTCAAGGCGTGGAAGGGCGTTCGGTACGCGGCGGCGCCGGTGGGCGACTTGCGTTTCCGCGCGCCGCAGCCGCCCGCGCGCAGTACCGAGGTCGCGGACGCCACCGTGTTCGGGCCGGCCTGCCCGCAACCGGTATTTCCCAACATGCCACTGGATCTGGGCGCCCCGCAGGGCGAGGACTGCTTGCGGCTCAACGTCTGGGCATCGTCTGACACCCAGCCAGGTGACGCCAAACCGGTGATGGTCTGGCTGCACGGCGGCGCCTACGTCCTGGGGTCGAGCAGCCAGACGCTGTATGACGGCCGCAGGCTGGTCAGCCACGGCGACGTCGTCGTGGTGACCGTGAACTACCGGGTCGGGGTGCTCGGCTTTCTCGACCTGTCGTCGTTCGATTCCGGTGGGCGCCATTTCGAGTCGAACGTCGGGCTGCGCGACGCGCTGGCGGCGCTGGAATGGGTGCGCGACAACATCGCCGCCTTCGGCGGTGATCCGCGGCGGGTCACGCTGTTCGGCGAGTCC
>NZ_LZLU01000193.1:0-765 GCF_001673415.1 Mycobacterium sp. 1165196.3
CCAACGCTGTTGAAACGGGCTGCATATTGCTCTGCGGTGTAGGGATGCCCTTCTGGGTCGCGACCGAATGGCGCTTCGCGATCATGAATGAGCTTGGCGACGTCGGCCTGGATGTTAGCGGGATCCACTGGATCGTCAGCGAAATCCCAGTGATCGTCTAGAGGTTCCCCGTAGTGTGGGTCAAGTTCCTCGTCCGGCAACCGATGCCATCCGTCGCCGGACTGCTCGTGTGAGTGAACGGGATCCTGGCCCGCGCCGCCAGGCGAGTTGCCATGACCGTGTCGCGCCGGGTCGTCGCCGTCCGGACCCTTACCGTCTGGCCGATCTCTCGGCGGACCCCCATCGCCGACGCCATGCCCACTGGGATCCCCGGGTGGCCCTTCGGGCGGGTGTCCACCTGGCGGACCGCCGTCGCCGGGGCCATGCGTGCCACCGCCACTCGGCGTTGGCAATTCGGTCGGGCGCCCGCCTGGGACCTCGAAAGGGGAACCCGCTGAGGGAGGTGAAGGTGGCGATGGGTGGGGGCCGATAGGCGCGGTCTCAGCGGAAGACCGCTCGGTGACACGGGCAGCGACGAATGGTCGAGTAGTTGCGGAGTTGCCGACGGCAGTCCGTCGCCCGCCGCCGCCTGCACGGGCGGAAGACGTGGACCGGCGGTCGGCGCCGAAACCGGCTCACGCGGCCCACCCGACGGCTCGGCGACTGGGTCGTGAGCGCCACCGGCCGGCACGGAGACCGGCTCAGGCGGCTGCTCCGCCGGCACCG
>NZ_LZLU01000194.1:0-6609 GCF_001673415.1 Mycobacterium sp. 1165196.3
GCGCCGGCGCCAAGGTGATTGCGGCCGCGATCTTCGTCGGGCTCGCCGCGTCGACGGTCGCCATCCCGGTCTTGGCCTACGTCGGCGCCGGGGACCGCCTCGATGATGCCCTGGAACGTCTCAAGGCCTGGATGGAGGCCAACCACGACGCGATGATGGCCGTCATCCTGTTCCTGATCGGGTTGATCGTGCTCTACAACGGGATTCGCGCGCTGGCCTGATCGGCGCGTTTCGGTGTCGCACCGGCACGGCAATGGCAGGATGCCGCCCATGGCAGGAAGCTGGGGGACGGTGCTGACCGGCCTCGTTCCGCTCGGACTGGTCATCTCGCTCTCTCCGCTCACGGTCATTCCGGCGGTGTTGGTGCTCCAGGCGCCGCGGCCGCGGCCGAGCAGCCTGGCGTTTCTGGGCGGCTGGTTGCTGAGCCTGTCCGCGCTGACGGCCATTTCGGTGGCGGCCTCCGGTCTGCTGGGCGGCTTGGACAAGGCGCCCCCGCGATGGTCGTCGTGGCTGCGCGTGGTGCTCGGTTCGGCGCTGATCGTCTACGGCATCTACCGCTGGCTAAACCGGCACGGCCAGGCCGAATCCCCGGCCTGGATGCGCTCGTTCGCCAGCATCACCCCGGCCCGGGCCGGGGTCCTCGGCGCGGTGCTGGCCGTGGTCCGCCCGGATGTGTCGCTCATCTGCGTCCCCGCGGGGCTGGGCATCGGCACCAGCGGGCTCGGCCTCGCCGGTGACTGGGTGGCCGCCGCCTTCTTCGTGGCCATCGCCGCTTCCAGCGTCGCCATCCCGATCCTGGCCTATGCCGCGGCCGGCAGCCGCCTCGATGACACGCTGGCACGCCTGAAGGACTGGATGGACCGCAACAACGGCGCCCTACTGGCGGCGGTCTTCGTGGTGATCGGCGCAATGGTGCTCTATCACGGGGTTCACGCCCTGTAACCACCGTCGGCCAGGCCCGCGTCCTCCTCGAACCCGTTCACCGCGCCAAAGGCCAACTCGCGGAACAGCTCCCGGCCGTAGCCGGTGAGCATGCCCAGATAGCCGCGGTCCGCCCACTGCGCGGCGTGCCGCTCCTCGTGGTGCAACACCCGATCCAGGTCGAGGCGACTGGCGCGGGGGGTGCCGGCCCGGTCGAGAAACCAGGCGCACCCGGACGAGACGATCCGGTGCAGCTGGCCGCCGGGGTCGGCGACCCTGCCCACGTTGACCAGGAAGATGTCGCCCCAGGTGGTGCCGCCGCGCTGGCTGAACAGCCGCTGGACCCAGTTGCCGCCCAGGCCCATGAGCATGCCGTTGGGGGTGGCGACCAGGCGCCCGCCATTGCGGTGCACGAACGCGACGTCGCGGCTGTAACACCAGCGATTTGCCTTCTGCCGGGCCATGATTCGAGCCACCTCGGCGGCGCCGTAAGGGGTCGCCGGAAAGTCCGTGGGCCGCGCGCCCGGTTTGCCGTAGCCGGTGTCCGCGTTGAACACATAGGTCATCAGCGCGGCGTCGCGGGCCCGCGCACCGTCGGCGTAGGCGGGGATGAGGAAGAACGATTTGCCGTGCGGGTCGATGAATTCGGCCATGCCCTCCAGCACCCCAAAGCGCGCGGCGGTGATGCCGTGCCGGCGGGCGATCTCGGCGACGACGGGCGCGGCCACGCCGCGGCGATCGGCGTTGTCGCGCCATCTGCTGCAATAGCCGTGTGCGTCCATGTCTTCGGACCAATTTAGGGTGTAGCGAATGAACAGGGGGCCCTGGCAACGCGCACGCGGCATCAAACAGATCACCCGGGGACTGGGCACGCTGGATCGAGAGCTGTTCGATGCCATCGCCGAGACCGACACCCCGCTGCTGGACACGGTGATGCCGCCGCTGACCCGGGCGGCCGACCATTCCAAGCTGTGGGTGGCCATCGGCGCGGCGCTGCTGGCCACCGGCCGCCAAAGCGCGCAGCGCGGCGCGACCCGCGGCCTGGTGACGCTGGCCGCCACCAGCCTGGTCACCAATCAGGTCGCCAAGCGGATCCGCCGACGGCCCCGACCCGGCTACGAGCTGGTACCCCTGGTCAGGCAGGTCCGTCGCCGCCCGACGTCGAACTCGTTGCCGTCGGGGCACTCCGCCAGCGCCGCCGCGTTCGCCATCGGCGTGGGGCTGGAGAACCCGCCACTGGGCTTCGGCCTGGCGCTGCTCGCGGGGCTGGTCGGTCTGTCACGGGTGGTGACCGGCGCGCACTACCCCGGCGACGTCATCGCCGGGTTCGGCATCGGTTCGGGCCTGGCCGTGCTGGGCGGCCGCCTCGTCCCGCCGATCGTCGAAACCGCCCTTCCGCGAACGGAACCGCTTCGCGTCGCGGCCCCGCAGCGGCCCGACGGCGCCGGCGTGGTGCTGGTGATCAACCCGGAGTCGGGCAGCGGCACCGGGGCCCGGGTCGTCGACGAGGTGCGTGCCGCGTTACCGAAGGTGGACATCCGCGAACTGGGTCCCGACGACGACGCGGTGCAGGTGCTGCGCAACGCGGCCGAAGGCGCCGAGGTGCTCGCGGTGGGCGGCGGTGACGGCACCGTCGCGGCCGCCGCGGGGGTGGCCATCGACGCGGGGTTGCCGCTGGCCGTCTTTCCCGCCGGGACGTTCAACCATTTCGCCAAGGACATCGGCTGCGACACCGTGGCCAAGACGGTCGACGCGATCCGGCGCGGCCAGGTGGCCTGCGTGGACCTGGTGTGCCTCAACGATTCTCAGATGATCCTCAACACCGCCAGCATCGGCGCCTACCCGGCGTTCGTGCGGCGGCGGGAGAAGCTCGAGAAGCGCATCGGCAAGCCGCTGGCCGGCCTGTACGCCATGCTGCGCACGCTGCGCAAGGAGCAGCCCGTGCGCATCCGCTACGACAACAAGACGCTGCTGACATCCCTGTTCTTCCTGGGCAATTCGCTGTACCTGCCGAGCGGGTTCGCGCCAGCGCGCCGGACCCGGATGGACGACGGCCTGATCGATGTGCGCATCCTCGAGGCCGGGCGGCACTGGGCGCGGACCAGAATCCTGACCGCGCTCGCCCTGGGGCGCCTGGAACGCAGCCCGCTCTACCACGAGCTGCAGGTGCCCGAATTCAGCTTCAGCGCCGTCGACGGACCCACGGTCATCGCCTGCGACGGCGAGGTCCGCGAGAAATACGACAAGGCCAGCTTCAGCGCGAAGTACCGGGTGCTGCCGGTGTTTCGGCCGCTGACCGGCGACTAGGTGGCTCCCTCGGTGAGGTCGCGCACCCGCGCGTAACGCGCCGCCACCTCGGGCGCGGGGTCCGCGGTGAATTCGGTGGTGGGCGGCGGATTCCACGCCGGCGGTCCGGGTGATCCGCTCAACGCCCACGCGGCCTGGCGCGCCGCGCCCAGCGCGACGTACTGGGCCGGGGCGGGGACCAGCACCGGCATGCCGAACACCGTGGGCGCGGCCTGGCGCAGCGCCCGCGATTGCGCGCCGCCGCCGACCAGCAGGATGCGGCGCACGGCGACGCCCTGTGCGGTCAGCCGCGCGAGGCCGTCGGCCAGTGAGCACAGCAGCCCTTCCACCGCGGCCCGGGCCAGGTTGGTCGGCGTCGCATTGGACCCCCGCAGCCCGTGCAGCGCCCCGGTCGCGTTGGGCCGGTTGGGGGTTCGTTCGCCCTCCAGGTAGGGGACCAGTACCAGCCCCGCGCTGCCCGGCGGCGCCGACAGCGCGAGGCGGGACAGCTCGTCGTGGTCGACCCCCAACATGGCGGCGGCCGCGTCCAGCACCCGCGCGCCGTTGAGGGTGCACACCAGCGGGAGGTAACGTCCGGTGCCGTCGGCGAATCCGGCGACGAATCCCGTGTCATCGCGGACGGGATCCGCGGTAACGGCGGCCACCACTCCCGATGTCCCGATCGAGACCATCACGTCGCCCTCTTCGGCACCCAGGCCCAGCGCGGCGGCGGCGTTGTCGCCCAGGCCGGCGCCGAATGTCGTTGTGCCGCTGACGGTTCGGCCTGCCGGTCCGAGCACGCTCGGCAGCCCTGGGCGCCGGCCACGCAGGGCCAGTTCCAGCAGATCGGACCGGTAAGTGCCGGTGGCGGCGTCGTAGTAGCCGGTGCCGCTGGCGTCGCTGCGATCGGTGCTCAGCGCCGCGACGTCGGCGTCGCCGCGCAGGCGCCACGTCAACCAGTCGTGCGGTAGGCAGACCGCCGCGGTGCGGTCGGCGTGGTTTGGCTCGTGGTCGGCCGGCCAGCGCAGCTTGGCCACCGTGATCGCGGCCAGCGGCACGACGCCGACGGCCCGGGCCCACGCCCGCGCGCCACCCAACTCGTCGACGAGTGCGCGCGCGGCGTCGGCCGAGCGCACGTCGTTCCACAGCAGCGCGGGGCGCACCACCCGTCCGGTTGCGTCCAGGCACACCATGCCGTGCTGCTGCGCGCCGACGGCGACCGCGTCGACGCCGTCCAGGCCACCCGCGGCCGCGATGGCCGCTCGGGCGGCGGATTCCCATGCGGCAGGGTCGATTTCGGTGCCGTGCGGATGGCCGGCGTGACCCTCGCGGACCACCCGGCCGGTGGCGGCGTCGCACACCAGCACCTTGCAGGACTGGGTCGAGGAGTCGACGCCCGCGACCAGGGTCACGGTGCGTCGGCCCCGATCAACGCCCGCAGGGTGGCCCGTGCGCCGTGCCGGTACAGCGAGTCCAACGCCCACACGTAGGCCTCGCGAAAGCGCTCCTGGTCGACGAGGTCGCCGAAGACCGAACGATTGGCCAGGAATGCGACGGGGTCGTCGCGTTGCGAGCGGGCGAGCGGGACGAGGGTGTCGGCCAGGCGGTCCACCACCCCGATCGGCTCGCCCTGTTCGTCGACGCCCTCGGCGTAGCGCGCCCAGCTCGCGACGATCGCCGCGGACAGCCGCACCGCCCCGCCGGTGCGCAGGTTGTCGCGCACCACCGGCAACAACCACTTCGGGATGCGGTCCGAGGATTCGGCGCACAGCCTGGCGACAGTGTCGCGGATGTGGGGGTTGGCGAAGCGCGGCAGCAGCCCGGCCCGGAACTCGTCGAGCCCCGGAATCCGCTGCAGCGTCGGCATGGCCTCCGAATCCATATAGCGGGCAACGAATTCCGCGATCACCGGATCCTGGGCGGCGTCGTGCACCAGCCGGTATCCGGCGAGGTAGCCGAAATAACACAGGCCTTGATGCCCGGCGTTGAGCAGCCGCAACTTCATCGCCTCGTACGGCGCCACGTCGTCCACGAGTTGCACCCCGGCTTGATCCAGCGGTGGTCGGCCGTCGGCGAAGTGATCCTCGACGACCCACATGGCGAACGGTTCGGCGATCACGGGCCAGGCGTCGGTCACCCCGAATTCGGACTCCAGCCGCTCGAGCACGTCGGGCGTGGTCACCGGGGTGATCCGGTCGACCATCGAGTTGGGAAAGGTGGTCTTCTCGCGCATCCATTGCGCGAGTTCGGGATCGACCCGCTCGGCGTAGGAGATGAACACGCGTCGGGCCACGTCTCCGTTGCCGGCGATGTTGTCGCAGGAGACGATCGTGGGGGAGGGCAGGCCGCGCTCGCGGCGCCGGTTGCACGCCTCGGCCACCAAGCCGAACACCGCGGACAGGGGTGGCTGATAGCCGCCCTCGGTGATGGTGAGCGAGATGATCCGGGTGGCGGGCGCGGCCAGCAGCTCGATCACCGACTCGGGATCGTCGGGCGCATAACGATAATCGACGATCGAGCCGATGACCCGCGGTTCCCGCGTGCCGTCGGGGTGCTCGAGGATCAGCGTGTAGAGGTGGTCCTGGCCGCGCAGCGCGTCGCGCATGCGCTCGTCGCCCGGCAGCACGCCGACCCCGCAGATGCCGAAGTCGCGGGCGAGGCCGTCACCGAGCAAGCGGTCGATGTACATGGCCTGATGCGACCGGTGGAACCCGCCGACGCCGAAATGCGCTATGCCGACGCCGATCTGGCTGCGGTCATAGGTCGGGACCGGGATCTTTAGGCCGGCCAGGTTCCGTGCGCTCAGCTTCACTCGAGTGTCACCCTAGCGCGGACCGGGCTGCCCGCCGCTAGTTCGCCGTCAGGCGTTGGGGCACAGGTCGCGCAGGGCGAAGATGACGACGTCGGCGGCCTGGCGGCCGTTGATCCCGCCGGTGCCCTGGTCGGCGTCCGAGCGTTGCAGCGCCAAGCCCTCCAGCTGTTGCGGAGAGGCGCCCCACGAAAGCTGCTGGCATAGGTCCGCGCCCATCTGTAAGAGCTCCGGGTCGCCGCCGTTGACGGCGTGGATGCCGGCGTTGTGCAGGTCGTTGATGAAGGCGGCCCCGTCGGCCCGCGCCGGGCCGGCACATAGGACCCCGGCCAGCAAAAGTGGGCCACTGGCCAGCGCCGCGCTCATCAACCGGCCATATCGCCTGCGTGCCGCCATCCAACCTTCTCCTTTATGTCTGTGCCCGATGCGGATGATGCACTTTTACACAAAAGTGCGACGACCCGCTGCGCAAAGAATTCGGGAGAGTGAATAGTCGGCGAAGAACGGCCGGCCGCTAGGCCGCCGAAGTGTGGTGGGTCGAGGTGGTCTCTAGCTGGGGCACAGATCGCGCATGGCGTAGACGACCACGTCGT